>CAZAJU010000038.1:0-18182 GCA_964485455.1 uncultured Tissierella sp. | reverse complement strand
TTAAAGGCAAGAAGAAGAAGAGGAAGAAAGAAATTAACAGCATAGGCCGCTATATAGGTGGCCTTTTTACTGCTAGTTAAAGACTCTAGGAGCTATAATGGATAAGAAGTATAGATTAAGAAAAAATCTTGAATTTAAAAGAGTTTATAGTGGTGGAAAGAACTATTGGAATAAAAATCTAACTTTATATGTTAAAAAGAATAATTTGGATGAGTCTAGATTTGGTATTACAATTACGAAAAAAATTGGATGTGCTGTTGTAAGAAACAGAATACGAAGACGAATAAAAGAAATCTATAGACTTAATTTTCATAGAATAAAGAGTGGTTATGATTTAGTTTTTATTCCAAAGAAAAATGTGCAGGAAATATCTTATAAACAGCTAGAGAGTGCTATAATGCATATATTGAAAATATCTCACATGTTGAAAGATTAGGTGTTTAAATGGCTGAGATAGCTATTTTTTTAATTAAGATTTATCAAAAAGTAATATCTAAATATATATTGGTAGGGAAAAAATGCAGATTTTATCCAACATGTTCAGAATATTCTCTGCAAGCTTATTCTAAGTATGGGTTTCTAAAGGGGACTTGGCTTACTATAAGGAGATTATCAAGATGTCATCCATTTCATGATGGAGGATATGATCCGCTTAAGTGATAGGGGGATAGTAAATGACAGCTTTTTTAGGAAAAATAATGGGTTCTATACTAAAATTTGTATATGATATAGTATCCAACATAGGAACTGAACCTGAAAGTTTTTCATATTTGGCAGCTGCTATAATAATTACAACAATAATTTTTAAATTAATATTGTTGCCACTAAATTTACATCAGACTAAATCTTCAAAGCAAATGGCAAAAATTCAGCCATTAATGAAGGAAATTCAAAATAAATATAAAAATGATCCTCAAACAATGAATGCTAAGCTTCAGGAGCTATATAAAGAGCATAATTATAATCCAGCATCTGGATGTTTGCCATTATTGGTTCAATTTCCAATAATCTTTGCTTTTTTTGCCGTGTTTAGAGAACCAGCTAAGTATGCATTTACAGAGCCAGGTGTTTATGAAGCAATGAATAAGACATTTTTTTGGATAAGTAATTTAGATGTACCTGACCCATACCTATGGGGACTACCATTGTTATCTGCAGTAACAACATATTTCCAAACACAAACAATGGGAACTCAGAATCAGGATCCTCAAACTGCATCTACAATGAGAACTATGAATATAATGATGCCTATAATGATTTTCTTTGCTGCCAAGGGTTTTGCAGCAGGTTTAGCACTATATTGGCTAGTTGGTAATATATTTACGATAATTCAGCAACTTATATCTAGAAGGTCTTTACCAAAGGTTAAGGAGGAAAAATAGATATGAAATTTGTTATTAAATCAGCAAAAACCATTGAAGAGGCTATAAAAGAAGCATTAAAGGAATTAAAAGCAAAAGAAAATGAAGTAGAAATAGAGGTAGTTGAAGAGCCGAGCAAAGGATTATTTGGTTTAATTGGTACAAAGGAAGCTAAGGTTAAGGTAAGCGTAAAATTTAATCCAATTGAAATTGCTGATAATTTCTTAAGTAATATCTTTAATCATATGGGAATTGAAGCAAAGTGTGATATTAAAGTTGAGGATAATACTTTATATGTAGATGTAAAGGATATAAGTCCTTCAGACATGGGAATATTAATAGGTAAAAGAGGAAATACTTTAGATTCAATACAATATCTTTTAAGCCTTGCTATTAATAAAAATATGGATGAATATCTAAAGGTTGTTGTTGACTCAGAAGGTTACAGAGAGAAAAGAGAACAAACCCTTATTAAGCTAGCAAATAAAATGGCTGAAAAGGCTAAATATAGCAGAAGAGCAGTGAAGCTAGAGCCTATGAATCCATACGAGAGAAGAGTAATTCACTCAACCCTTCATGATTTTGAAGGTGTTAATACTTATAGTGAGGGCGATGAGCCTTATAGAAGAGTAGTAATAGTATCTAAATAAAAATTTAGAACTTTCCTATTCGTAAAAAATTATTAAAGCCCTTTAAATGGGCTTTTTTGCTTAGTATCATAAGTATGTGAGGTGATAATATGTCAGAAACAATCGCTGCAATATCGACTGCAATGGGAGAGGCTGGAATCGGTATAGTAAGAATGACAGGTAGTAATGCATTTCATATAGGCGAATTAGTGTTCAAAAGTGGGAAAAACCAAGATATATCAGAATCTAATAATAGAAAGTTATTGTATGGACATATATATGATGATGATAAAATCATTGATGAGGTTTTAATTTGCTTTATGAAGGGTCCTTCTACTTATACTAGAGAAGATATGGTTGAAATTTATTGCCATGGTGGAATTGTACCTGTTAGAAAGATTTTAGAACTTTTATTAAAATCTGGGGCTAGACTTGCTGAGGGTGGAGAATTTACTAAGAGGGCATTTCTTAATGGAAGGCTAGATTTATCACAAGCTGAGGCAGTTATAGATATAATTAAAGCTAAAACTGATAAGAGTTTTGAAGTATCATTAGATCAGCTAGAGGGAAGCCTAACAAAGAAGATTAAGGAAATTAGGGATATATTACTTTCCATGATTGCACATATAGAAGTTTCTATAGATTTTCCAGATGAAGATGTAGAGGTACAAACCTTAAGTGATTTAGAAAATAGTGCTTTGGAAGTTAAGGAAAAAATAACAACTTTACTTTCTACTTCCGATAGAGGTAGAATTCTAAGAGATGGTTTAAATACAGTAATACTTGGTAAGCCAAATGTAGGAAAATCATCCTTGCTAAATGCAGTACTACGTGAGAATCGAGCAATTGTTACTGATATTCCTGGAACTACTAGAGATATTATAGAAGAGTATATTAATATAGATGGAATTCCATTAAAAATAATAGATACAGCAGGAATTAGAGAAACCTCAGATATAGTTGAGAAAATAGGTGTAGATAGGGCAAGAAAAACAGTTGAAGATGCGGATCTTATAATAGCTATATTTGATATTTCAAGAGAACTTTCAGAAGATGATTATGAGATATTGGAGCTTATAAAGGATAAGAAGACTATAATTCTCCTAAATAAGCATGACCTTCCTAATGTATATGATGAAGCTTACTTTAAGAATTACGTAAAAGATATGGAGATAATTACAACATCTATTACAAAGGGAATTGGTATAGATGTGCTTGAGAATAGCATTAGAAACATGTTTTATTCAGGTTCTGTGGGAATAAAGTCAGATATAGTAATTAATAATGTACGACATAAAAATCAATTAGATAAAGCTTTAGGAAATATAGTAAGTGTATTGGAAGATATTTCTTCTGATGTTCCAATTGATTGCTTAGAAGTGGATCTTAAAAATTGTTGGGAAAACCTTGGGGAAATAACAGGAGATACCATAGGGGAGGATATTTTAGATAAAATATTCTCAGAGTTTTGTATAGGCAAGTAGAAAAACAGTGAACAATATGATTAATGCATTTGCTAATAGAAATCCGTTCACGGTTTCGGCCTCTAAGAATTCTATCAAGTCCTGCAAATGTTCACTAAATTTCCATTAGCAAATAGCTTACACTGTTTGTTGTTAGTTTTTTATTAACTACTACTACTGAACAGATAAATATTAGAAAGGTGAAATAAATGAGCAACATAAAACAATATAAAGCAGGAGATTTTGATGTAGTTGTTATTGGTGCTGGACATGCAGGGATTGAAGCAGCATTGGCAAGTGCTCGTATGGGCATGAACACCCTTATCTTAACCATAAGTCTAGACTCTATAGCAGCTCTTTCATGCAATCCTAATATTGGGGGAACTGGAAAAGGTCATCTGGTACGTGAGATTGATGCCTTAGGTGGAGAGATGGCCATAAATATAGATAAATCCTTTATACAAAGTAGGATGTTAAACACATCTAAGGGACCGGCTGTACATTCTCTAAGGGTACAAGCAGATAAGAAAAAGTACCATACAGAAATGAAGAAGGTCTTGGAGAATGAACCTAATTTGGTTTTAAGACAAGGTGAAGTAGTTGAGATACTATTTAATGATAATCAAGTAAGTGGAGTTTTAACAAGAACAGGTGGAGTATATGATGCAAAGGCTGTAATTGTAGCTACAGGAACATATCTTAGAGGAAGAGTTTATATAGGAGAGATTAACTATGAATCTGGTCCAGATGGTATGTTTCCTTCATTGATGCTTTCAGAGTCCTTAATGGATAATGGTTTTAAATTAAGACGTATGAAAACAGGAACTCCTGCTAGAGTTCATATGGATAGTATAGATTATTCTGTTATGGAAATTCAGCCTGGTGATGAAGAAGTAGTACCATTTTCATTTTTAAATATGGACAAGAAATTTGATCAAGAACAAGTACCTTGTTATTTAACCTATACCAATGAAGAGACCCACGATGTAATTAGGAAAAATCTTTCTAGATCACCAATATATGCCGGAGATATTGAAGGAGTAGGTCCAAGATATTGTCCTTCAATTGAAGATAAGATAGTAAGATTTTCAGATAAAGACAGACATCAAGTATTTATTGAACCTGAAGGATTAGATACTAAAGAGATGTATGTCCAAGGATGTAGTACTACTTTACCTGAAGAAGTACAAATAGAAATGTACAGAAAAATAAAAGGCCTTGAAAATGTAAGATTTATGCGAAGTGCATATGCTATTGAATATGATTCAATAGATCCTACAATATTGATGAGAACATTAGAGCATAAGGTTTTTAAAAATCTATTCTTTGCAGGTCAAGTAAATGGTTCATCAGGATATGAAGAGGCTGCTTCTCAAGGATTGATAGCTGGTATAAATGCTGTGCAAAATATAAAGGGTAAGGAACCATTTATATTGGATAGGTCAGAGGCATATATAGGAGTATTAATTGATGACCTTGTAACAAAGGGTACTGATGAGCCATATAGAATGATGACTTCTAGGGCAGAGTATAGACTAACATTGAGACAAGACAATGCAGATTTAAGATTAACTGAAAAAGGATATGAAATTGGATTAGTCTCTGAAGATAGATATAGAAAAACTTTAGAAAAAAAAGAGTCTATTGAAAAAGAGTTAGAAAGGCTTAAGAAGGTTGTAATAAATCAAACTCCAGAAAATATAGAAATTATGGAAAAATTAGGAACTACGCCAATAAAGAGTCCTATTAGCCTCTATGAGCTTATAAAGAGACCAGAGATACAATACGATGACACGAAACTTTTAGATGCAAATAGAGGGCATTTACAAAGAGAAGTCAGATTGCAAGTTGAAACACAAATTAAGTATGATGGCTATATTAAGAAGCAAATGATACAGATAGAGCAATTTAAGAAATTGGAGAACAAAAGACTATCCATAGATGAAAACTATAATGAGATTAACGGTTTAAGTAATGAGGCAAAGCAAAAGCTTAATAAGTATAAACCAGACTCTGTAGGTCAAGCATCTAGAATATCTGGAATTTCTCCATCTGATATAAATGTATTATTAATCTATTTGGAGCAAAAGAGAAGGAGTGCTAAGAATGCTTAACATGGACGTATTAAAGATGGGAAGCCAGGATTTAGGCATAAACCTAGATGACGAGAAGCTTAAAAAGTTTTCCATATATAAAGAGCTCCTCAAGGAGTGGAACGAGAAAATAAACATTACTACAATAACACAAGATATAGAGATAGATCAAAAGCATTTTCTCGATAGTATCACTCCATTTATTACAGACCTTTTTAGTGGTAAAAAGAAGATAATAGATATTGGTACTGGAGGAGGCTTTCCTGGTCTACCACTTAAGATAGTAAATGAAGAGTTAAATATTACACTACTTGATAGTCTTAATAAAAGGATAATATTTTTAAATGAGGTAATTAATCAATTAAATTTAAAGGATATAGAGGCTGTCCATGGAAGGGCTGAGGAATTTAGTCGTATGGATAGTTACAGAGAGAAGTATGATATTTGCATATCTAGAGCAGTGGCATCTTTAAATACCTTAAGTGAATACTGTATACCATTTGTAAAGGTTGGTGGATACTTTATATCAATGAAGGGTCCTGACATTGATGAAGAGCTAAGTTTAAGTAAAAATGCTATTAATTTACTCGGTGGAAAAATTATAGAATCTAGATTGGTTACTATACCAGGGACAGATATTACCCATTCACTTATAATTATCGAGAAAATAAAGCCAACTTCGACAAAATATCCACGAGGTGGTGGAAAACCAAGGAAGAATCCGTTGTAATCTGAAGGAAAATGTATGATAAAACCTGGGAAATCTTGAAGGGAAATAAAAACCCTTTCTAGAATAATATACTGTAGATTATTCTAGAAAAGAGGGGTATTATGAATTTACAAAGAGAGATAATAAATATACCAATTAGTTCTATAAAGCCAAATCCTTATCAACCCAGAAAGATTTTCAATCAGAAAGGCTTAGAAGAGTTATCACAATCTATCAAGACATTTGGAATAATTCAACCTATTAGTGTTAGAAAAATAAGCATGCATTCTTTTGAATTAGTTGCAGGGGAAAGAAGACTAAGAGCTTCTGAGATGGCTGATTTAAAAGTAGTGCCAGCAATAGTAGTAAATTATAGGGATAAGGAATCTGCATTAGTAGCCTTAGTTGAAAATCTTCAGAGAGAGGACTTAAATTTTATAGAAGAAGCAGAAGGATACAACAGTTTAATAAACGACCACAATTTCACCCAAATGGAGTTAGCTGAAAAATTAGGAAAGTCTCAATCTGCAATAGCTAATAAACTAAGACTATTAAGATTGCCTTCAGATATAAAGAAAACACTTATAGATGAAAAACTCACAGAAAGACATGGTCGAGCTTTATTGAAACTACCAGATGATGACTTGAGAAGAGTAGTACTTGAAAAAACCATAAACAACGACTTAAATGTAAGTGGAACCGAAGCAGTTGTAGAAGATATATTAGATAGTCTTAGACGTAAGGAAAATCGAGAATATAAACGAAATATGAAGTCATTAATTAGTATTAGAATATACCTGAATACTATTAAGAAAGCCTATAAGGCCATAAAAGAACATGGTATAAGGGCGGAGTATGGTGAAGAGGATAAAGGGGACCATATTCTGGTTACTATTAAAGTTCCTAAGAATTAGATTTAGATTTTTATGAAGGATGTTCCACGTGGAACGCTGCTTTATTCAATTATAATATTGGGTAAAGCTTTTTTATTTTCTTTATCTAAACAGCTTTTTTTAATTAGTAATAAAAATAGCTCTATTTTATGTTTATTTAGAAGCTATTTATATTTTGTTTTATACTAATTAATGTTATTATATATATAGTGAAGTTTAGATTTATCAGCTTCTCTAAGGAGTCGAATACATTGTAAATAAACAGTTAGAGTGTCAAAACAATTAAAACATAGTTGCTGCTATATTAAAGATTATTAGGCAATCTCTTTAAATGCCTAAATTAGCAACCTCGTTTTGATTGTTTTTAGGAATTGTTAAGCAATTATCTTTTATATGAAAATTGCTATGATACTCTATAGTTCAAAAGTGATTTGAGGTGGTAGTTTGAGTAAAGTTGTTGCTATATTTAATCAAAAAGGTGGGGTAGGAAAGACTACTACGAGTATAAATCTTTCTGCAGGTCTTGGAAAGCTTGGTAAAAAGATATTGTTGATTGATATCGATCCACAAGGGAACTCTACAAGTGGTCTAGGAGTAGATAAGAATAAGGTTGAAAAGCTAATTTATGATTGCTTGGCTCTTGATACCCCAATGAAAGAAGCCATCTATAAGACCTCCGCAGAAAACCTCGATATTATTCCTTCAAATAATCAATTGGCAGGCTTAGAAATAGAATTTGCCCGTGCGGGAAATTGGGAAAATTCATTAAAAGACAAATTAAAAGAGATAAAAGATGATTATGATTTTATATTTATTGATTGTCCACCATCTCTTGGAATCCTAAGTGTGCTCGGTTTAATAGCCTCTGATAGTGTAATTATACCAATTCAGTGTGAATATTATGCTCTTGAGGGGGTTAGTCAGTTATTTGACACCATCGAAATGGTTAGAAAGAGTTTCAATCCTTCATTAGATATAGAAGGTGTAGTGCTGAGTATGTTTGATGGTAGGACAAACCTTTCAATACAGGTAGTTGAAGAAGTTAAATCATTCTTTAAAGGAAAAGTCTACACAAATATAATACCAAGAAATGTTAGACTGGCTGAAGCTCCTTCTTATGGATTATCTGTTATGGATTATGATAGTAAGTCAAAAGGTTCTGAAGCATACATGGAATTAGCTGAAGAATTTATATACCTTCAAGACTAGATATAGAAAGGATGATTCACTTGAGTACTAAGAAGAGAGGACTTGGCAAAGGTCTTTCTGCTTTAATATCAGATAAGGTTGCGGTAGAAAACCTCCTAAATGAAGAGCATGACCATGAAAAAATAGACCTATTAGATATAGGTCTAATTTATCCAAAGAAGGATCAGCCAAGACAATATTTTGATGATGCATCCTTGAATGATTTAGCTTCATCGATTGAAAAAAATGGAATCATTCAGCCTATTATAGTAAGGAAGAAGGATGACCATTATGAGATTGTAGCAGGGGAAAGAAGATGGAGAGCATCAAAGGCCATTAACCTAAGAGAGATTCCTGTTATTATTAGGGATATCGATGAAGAGAGTGCAGCTAAGATATCCTTAATAGAAAATGTTCAAAGAGAAAATTTAAATCCTATAGAGGAAGCATCAGCATACAAAAATTTAATGGTCAATTATAGTTTGAAACAGGAAGAATTAGGGGAAGCAGTTGGTAAAAGCAGGACCTACATTTCAAATAGCATTAGGCTACTAAATCTTGATAAGAGGGTTATAGATTTATTATATGATGGAAAGTTAACAAGTGGTCACGGTAAGGTTCTATTGGGCATAACAGATAAAGAGCAACAGTACAAGGCAGCACAAAGGATTGTGGATTTAGGTCTAAATGTTAGAGAAACTGAGACAGAAGTAAAACAAGCAAAATCTATTTCTAAGATAAAAAAGCTTAAACCAAAAGAAGCTTATATAAAGGATATAGAAGAAAATCTAATGAGCTCTTTGGGCACTAAGGTGTTTCTAAACCCAGGTAAGAAAAAGGGTAAAATTGAAATTGAATATTACGGTGACGATGATTTAGAAAGACTTATCGAATTGCTTACAAAATAATTAAATTAAAGTATTAAACAATAATGTTCCACGTGGAACATTATTTGAAGACTTATTATCCTTTGATACCGAGTATAGAGGAGGTCTATATAATGGAAGTAAATATTTTTCAAGTGGATGCATTTAGTTCTACACCTTTTGGAGGTAATCCAACAATTGTTGTACCAAATGCAAAGTGGATTACAAGCGAAGATAAACAAAGGATAGCTAATGAGATGAACGTTTCTAATACAGCATTTGTCCATCAACTTGGGGATGAAAGGTTTAGAGTTAGCTTTTATACTCCAAGAAGAGAGGTCAATTTTTCAGGGCATGGTACTATAGCTACCTTCTTTGCCATGGCTGAAATGGGTTATATTAAACCTATAGATAATGGCATAAAAACAGCTTCTATGGAAACAAATAATGGTAGGCTTCCTATTGAAATAAGCTATAAGAATATGAAGGTAGATAAGATTATAATGGAACTAGAAGGGCCGAAAGTAATAAATAGAATTTTAGACATATCGGAACTTCACAATATAACAGGTATTAATAGTTCACAAATAGGTAATCAAAATAAATATTTTGATCCTGAAATAATATATACAGGTTTGTCATACGCTATTATACCTATAAAAGAAAAGGATATTTTAGATAATCTTCATATTGATAATTGCTCTCTATTAGAATTTTGCAACCAAAATGATGCCAAGGGCTTAATAGCTTTTTATTTACCTGATTCTAATTCAAAGGTAGTTTATTCAAGAAGCTTTGCACCAGCTATGGGAATTGATGAGGAGCCAGCTACTGGCATAGCCAGTGGGGCTTTAATATATTATTTAAAGAAATATAAAATGATAGATTCAAATAGCATTACGTCTATACAAGGTTTAAACCTAAATAGACCAAGTGAAGTTCATTGTTATATTGATGAAGATAATAATGAATATAAAGTTAAAGTTGGCGGAAATGCTAACATTGTTCTAGAAGGTATTTTAAAATTTTAATTATATAGGAGGTATATTATGTTAGTTAACAAGACAGTAAAGGAATATGTAGAAGAGTCAATGAGTGGTAATCCAACACCTGGAGGTGGAAGTGTAGCAGCTCTTGTAGGTGGATTGGGCGGTGCATTAACCAATATGGTTGGAAACCTTACGGTTGGAAATAAGGTCTATGAAGATGTGCCTGCTGATATGAAAGTTAAGATGGAAGAAAACTTCAAGGAAATTGAAAAAGTAGTAGAAAACTTGCTTGTTATTGTGGATCAAGATGCAAAAGCTTTTGATAAGGCTATGGCTGCATTTAAACTACCAAAGAACACAGATGAAGAGAAAAAGATTAGAAGCCAAGCAATTCAAGATGGTTATAAGTCTGCTTTAGAAGTTCCATTAAATTGTGCTAAAGAGTGTTATAGAATATTAGAGCTTCAAGATGTATTTGCAAACTACGGAAATGTTCATGCCATAACAGATGTTGGAGTTGGTACATTACTTGCTTATTCAGGCATAGAAGGGGCTCTATTTAATGTTATTATCAATCTAAAGAGCATAAAAGATGAAGAATATATTAAAAGAGTAAATGAAGAACTAGATAGCCTAATGACTAATGGAAGAAAATTAAGAGATGATATGCTTGAGATAGTTTATAGTAGACTTAAGTAATTAAATAATTTAATAGTATTTCAATATTTCTTTGGGAGAGGATTTAATGAATAAAGATAATCTTAAGAATCTAATTAGGAAAGCTAGAGGCACAGAAAAATCAGAATTAGTATTGAAGGATGTTAATCTTATAAATGTATTTACCAAGGAAATCATTAGAACAAATGTTGCAATAGATAAAGGGAAAATTGTAGGCATAGGAGAATATGAAGGAGAAAAAGAAATAAATATGGATGGAAAATACCTTGCACCGGGGTTTATTGATAGCCATGTTCATATAGAATCCTCTATGTCTACACCAACTCAGTTTGCTAAGGCAGTAATGCCTAGAGGGGTAACAAGTGTAGTGGCAGATCCCCATGAAATAGCAAATGTAAAGGGTATAGAAGGGATAAAATATATGATTGAGGAAAGCAAAAGCTCTCCAATGGATGCATACTTTGTTTTCCCAAGTTGTGTCCCTGCTACACCCTTTGAAAATTCAGGTGCAATTCTGGATGCCTCCTCTATGATGGGGAATATAGATGGTAAGGATATAATAGGCCTAGGTGAGATGATGGATTTTCCAGGGGTATTAAATGCCTCAGAAAATGTTCTAGATAAAATAATAATAGGACAGGAAACTATTATAGATGGTCATGGACCTATGATAAAAGGAAAAGACCTTAATGCATATGTGGCAGCTGGAATAAAGACTGAGCATGAATGCTCAACTGCAGAAGAAATGATAGATAGATTGAGATTAGGTATGTATATACTCATAAGAGAAGGTTCAGCAACTAAAGACCTTGCTAAGTTAATTGGTGTTGTAAATAAGGACAACCTTTCAAGAGTATTGTTTTGCACCGATGATAAACACCCTGAAGACCTCATAAATGAGGGTAGCATAGATTATAATATAAAGTTGGCTATAAAATCAGGAGTAGATCCAGTAGATGCCATAAGCATTGCATCACTTAATCCTGCAATTTGCTATAATTTAAAGGGTAAGGGAGCAATAGCACCTGGATACGATGCAGACTTAGTAGTAATAGATAACTTAGAAGATTTTAATATATTGAATGTATATAAAAAAGGAAAATTAGTTGCTGAAAACAATAAAGCCCTCTTTGATAGTGAACCATATTTACCTGATTACATGAAGAATAGTGTATTAATTCGAGAGTTAAATAAGGAAAGAATTCAAATACGTATGGATTCCAATTTAGCTAGGGTTATCAAGGTAATACCAAGCAGTATATTAACTGAGGAATCTATCAAAGAAGTAAATGTTCAAGATGGATATTTCCAATTTTCAAATGAGGACGTACTAAAGATAGTAGTAGTAGAAAGACATAAAAATACTGGTAATGTAGGTCTTGGATTAATAGAAAATATGAAAATTAAAAATGGTGCCATAGGCTCAACTATAGCACATGATTCTCATAATATGATTGTAGTAGGTGATAATGATGAGGATATTTTATTGGTAGTTGAGGAGTTAGTTAAAATTGGAGGAGGTATTGCTTTAGGGTCAAAAGGCAAGATTCTAAAAAGCCTACAACTCGAAGTAGGAGGAATTTTAACTGCCAAACCTATAGAAGAAACCAATAAGGTCTTAAAAGAGATGATGGAAATTTCCTTTAAGGAATTAGGAGTAAATAAGGAAATAGATCCTTTTATGACATTGGCATTTATGGGTCTCCCTGTAATTCCAAAGCTTAAGGTTACTGATATGGGTCTATTTGATGTTGAAAAGTTTGAGTTTGTGGAAGTAGGTGTAAAAAACTAGAGGGGGGTTAAAGTTGGTTTATTTCGACAATGCAGCAACCACTTTTCCAAAGCCGGACATTGTATATGATTCTATCATGACTGCTATGAAGGAATATGGTGCAAATCCTGGAAGATCAGGACATAAGATGGCCTTAAAAGCTAGTCGTGGTGTTTACGAGACAAGAGAGCTGTTGGGAATGTTGTTTAATTATAATCATCCGATGAATATTATTTTAACTTTTAATGCAACACAAAGTTTAAATATAGGAATTAAAGGTATTTTGAATCCTGGGGATCATGTTATCACAACTTCTATGGAGCACAATAGTGTGCTCCGTCCTATAACCTTTTTGGAGAAGTTAGGAGTTGAGTCCACTATCGTTTACGGAGACGAAAAAGGAAGGATAAAGGTTTCAGATATTGAAAAGAGCATTAGAAAAAATACAAAGCTAATCGTTACTACCCATATGTCAAACTTGACTGGTACTATTATGCCAATAGAGGAAATTGGAAAATTATCAAAAGATAAAGGGATATTGTACATGGTAGATGCTTCTCAATCAGCTGGTGTATATGATATTAATTTAGGAAAAATGAATATAGATTTAGTTGCTTTTCCAGGTCACAAAGGTCTTCTAGGTCCTCAAGGAACCGGTGGATTAATTATTAGAGAAGGCTTGACACCTAGGGAGATATTCCAAGGTGGTACGGGTAGTGCTTCTAACTCCCTTATACAGCCTGATATACTACCAGATAGATATGAAAGCGGTACAGAAAATGCACCTGGATTAATAGGCTTAGGTGCTGGAGTCAAATATATCTTAGATAGAGGCATAGATGATATAAGAAGACATGAAGAAGCCCTTACAAAGCATTTTATTGAGGAAGCTTTAAAGATAGATGGCATCAAGCTTTATGGTCCTTTAAACAAAGAGGAGCAAGGAGCTGTTGTTGCACTTAACATAAAGGATGCAGATTCTTCTGAGGTTTCATATATTTTAGATTCAGAATATGATATAGCTGTAAGGCCAGGTCTTCATTGTGCTCCTTTAGCTCATAAGACCATAGGTACTTTGGAACAAGGTGCAGTAAGATTTAGTTTTGGCATCTTTAATACCCATGAAGAAATAGAATTTGCTATTAAGGCATTGAAGGAAATTGCAAAGGAAGTTTAAGTAGGGAGAACCCAATACTTCTTTAAAAAGTTTTATTTAGGCTTAAGGAAGGGGCAGCAGTATGGATTATTTGAGAAAAGTTATAGGGATTTATAATATAGAAATTATCTTAGGTCTTATAGTGGTTTTAATTGGCCTTATTATAGCATCCATAATAATTTTTATAAAAGTAAGGAAAGTAAAAGAGAGATACAACCTTTTTGTTAGGGGTATGAGTGGTATCGATATAGAAGGATTGTTTATAAAAACCAATGGAGATATTATGGATATAAAAAGGGATCTTAACCTTTTTGAGAAGAATATTAGTCAATTGGAAACAAAACTTACATTTACTATACAGAAAGTAGGCTTTATTAGATATAATGCCTTTGCCAATGTTGGTAGTGAATTGAGCTTTTCTATAGCTATGTTAGACCATTATCAGAATGGATTTGTATTAACTAGTATCTATGGAAGAGAAAACTCGGTAAGTTATGCAAAATCCTTAAAAAACGGTATAAGTGCTATACCCTTATCAGATGAAGAGATAATAGCAATTGATAGAGCTATAAAGGGAGAAGGACTCTTAAATGCTATTTAAAGGTGGAAATTATGAGAAAGATACTCTATATAGTAAATCCATCAGCAGGTAGTGGTAGAAGCTTAAAAGCCCTTTCTTTAATAGAAGAGAGAATGTTAGAAAGTAAAATACTTTATGAAGTCAAGATAACAAAAGAACCCTTAGAAGCCACAAAAATAGTTGAAGAAATGCTTGAAACATATGAAGATATTGTTGCTGTAGGTGGAGATGGCACTGTTAATGAAGTTGCTAAGGGAATGATTAGGAGAAAAAAAGGCAGACTGGGTATTATTCCATGTGGAACTGGAAATGACCTTGCTAGGACCATAGGAATAGATATTAATATTCAGAAAGCCTTAGATATAATAGTAGAAGGAAATACTAAGACAATAGATGTTGGCAAGGTGAATGGAGAATATTTCTTAAATGTTTCCAGCATAGGTTTTGATATGGAAGTTGCATACCATACAAAAGTAATAAAGAAAAAAGTAAAAAGTAAGATTGCTTATTTACTTGGTATTTTTATTACATTATTAAGTTATAAAAGATATCCAGCAGAGATTGAAATAGATGATAAACTTATCAAGAAGAACTTAGTACTTCTTGCAGTTGGAAATGGAAAATTCTATGGTGGTGGAATGAAAATACTACCAGATGCTATTGCAGATGATGGATATTTTAGTATATGTTTAGTTAAGGACGTTAGCAATATAAAGATATTATTTCTATTTCCTTCAATCTTCAAGGGAAATCATTTAAGATATACTAAATATGTAGAGACATACAAGGCTAATAAGATAGTATATAAGAATGAAGGAGAAGCTAAATTAAATATAGATGGGGAAATAGTTCAAGTTTTCGGAGACATAGTATTCGAAGTAGATAATTACAAACAAAAAGTAATTTTCTAGCTAAATTTCTTCTAAATTTCACATAGACTTCACAATAACAAGAAAAAATATTTTAAAATCCAGCTTTTAATTTAGACAACATATTAAGTTTTCTTAACAAGTTGTTACTTTAAGAGCTGGTTTTTTATTCCACCTCTTAACCCTTTGCTACAACTAATATTCAGCTTTAATGAATAAATTTCCAATTTTTATTAACACTATATAATAGACAACAAAGAGATTTGTAATTTTATTTATCTATGATATAATACTTATAGTTGTTACAAAAAGGTTACAAAGGACAAAAATCTACAAAAGATTTGGGTAAGGAGGAATAGAATGGCGGAACATAATTCCACCCTTAGAAATTCGAACATTAATAAAAATAATAATAAGATATTTGATATAAATAAAATAGATTTAAAAAAAGCATTGATTAAATTTATGATATTAACCATAGTTGCTTTAGGATTTACTGGATATAAAGTAAATGAAATAAAAACTAGGGCATACAATGTATACCTAGGTGAAGAAAATATAGGTATAATTAGAAGTGAAGAAGAAGCACTGGAAATAATGGAAGACATCAGAGGTAAAATTTCCAATACATATGGAGCAGACGGAATACTTAGCAAGGAATTGACCTTTGAACGTACTCATGTAAAGGATGATGCATTAACTCCTAGTTTTGAGCTTAAGAAAAACATCGAATCAAAAATAGATTTTTTAGTATCAGGTTATACTATAAGAATTAATGGTGAAGATATAGGTTTTGTAAAAAGTGAGGAAGAAGCCAAGAAAATAATAGATGATATAAAGGCTCCTTACATTGCAGCAGCAAAAGGTGAAGTAAAGGAAGTTAAGATATTAGAGGATGTACTTATAGTTAAGGATCAGAACCCTATAAACAAGGTTTCAGAATATGAAGCATTAGTGGAAACCATAAAATTAGGTGGTGAAGAGTTAAAGACTCATATAGTAGAGGTTGGCGAGAGTTTCTGGACTATAGCAATTATGTATAATACATCTGTAGATAATCTAATAGAAGCCAATCCAGACACAAACCCTGAAAAGCTAAAGCCAGGTGATGAGGTTAGGTTAGTAGTACCAACATCAAAGCTCACAGTAAAAGTTGTAGAAGAACTTAAATATAATAAGTCAACGGACTTTGAGACAATTGTAGAGACCAATGATTCCATGTATACTAATCAATCAAAGGTAAAGGTTGAAGGAGTTAAGGGAGAATCAAAAGTAGTCGAAACCCTTGTTAAGGAAAATGGTGTTGTAGTAGATAGTCAAATAGTTAGTGAAGAAGTAATTAAAGCACCTATAAATCAAGTAGTTGTGAAGGGAACTAAAAAGCTTCCTAAAACAGCAGCAACAGGCGTTTTCATGATGCCTACTAGAGGAAGATTTACCTCTGGATATGGTTCAAGATGGGGTAGAATGCATAGAGGAATAGATATAGCTGCAAGTACAGGAACACCTATATATGCAGCTGATGGTGGAACTGTTACATTTTCAGGAAGACAAGGAACCTATGGAAATATGATCGAAATAGATCATGGAAATGGATATATTACAAGATATGCCCATGCTAGCAAGCTATTGGTTTCAAAGGGAACAAAGGTTTATAAGGGTCAACATATAGCAAATGTTGGAAATACAGGTAGATCTACTGGGCCACATCTTCACTTGGAAGTCCTTAAAAATGGTGCATATATCAATCCAAAAAAAGTTATATAAGCATAAGTAAAAGGATTAGGAGAAACATTCTAATCCCTTTTTATTACAAATAGGAAAATCTTACTTTGATAAATAGACAAAGGGATGATGGCAATAGCCACTGTCCCTTTAATATTATATCCTTGAATCAAGTAAAAATATTATAATTAAGAATACAATAATGGTTTCAAATAGTTCCCCTTTGGACTCTTTGCTAAAAGTAGGTTCTTCTCTATCAGCTTTCTCTTCGATATCGAATAACTCTTTAAGATTTAGCATTCCCGCTCCTTGACTATCCATCGTATCATTTAGAGCTATACATGCATTTTTTAACTTTTCTTTGTATCCTATGGGCGATAGGTCACCATATCTATTAAATAATAGGGCAAGTGACCCACTGATTAAAGGGGTAGCCATGGAAGTGCCACTCAATGATAGATAGCCATTTAATTCAGTATTAGATAGGGAATTGATATTAACTCCAGGAGCTACAAGATCAGGCTTTTGGATACCTTCCATAGTTGGTCCCCGACTAGAAAAGCTGGCAATAGTATCATCACTTATATCGATAGTTCTCTTATTATCAACTGCACCTACAGTTATTACCTTTTTACTGACCCCAGGTGATAATATGGTTCTAATACCTGGCCCACTATTTCCTGCTGCTGTTACAACAACTAGACCAGCATCTACACACTTTTCTACAGCTTTAACTAAGGGGTCCTTATCTGGACTGATATTAGATGGAGTACCCAAAGATAGGTTTACAATTTTTATATTATACTTTTCTTTGACTTCAATTACATAGGACAATGCAGAAATTATATCAGATACTGAACCTCCGCCATTTTCATCTAAGCATTTAATTCCAATAATATTTGCCCCAGGGGCAACACCTTTATATTTACCATTGGATGAATAGCCATTTCCTGCAATTATTCCTGCCACATGTGTTCCGTGACCATTATCATCATAAGCTTCAGTTTTACTGTTTACAAAATCCTTAAAGGCTATAATTCTATTTTGAGGCTTGATAAGGTCTTCATGAGCTGCAACCCCTGTATCTAAGACTGCAACTCCAATTCCTTTACCTTCATAACCCTTTTGATGAGGAAATTCAGCATTCATACTTGGCAAAGCTACATCTAATAGAGAATAAACACTAGAATCAAAGCTAATATAATCTATTTC
>CAZAJU010000037.1:0-19417 GCA_964485455.1 uncultured Tissierella sp. | reverse complement strand
TTCAATAGTTCATTGTCAAAAGCATCAGGATGGTCGTAATTGGTCTTTACCCTATCTTCAAATGACATATGGCTCTGTTCCTTATAGTAGCTGTCCTGCTCGATTATGGTAATATTATCCTCTTTGATTTCTTTAAATATCTCATTAGTTACAGTAGATTTTCCAGAGCCTGTCCCTCCAGAAATGCCAATTAATATGGGACATTTCATATTAATCCTCCCTTTCCTTCCTTAAGAGATAAAATCTTTCTACTTCTTCATCTACCTTCATTTTAATAATTTGTTGTGGATGTGGAGCTACTTCTATTTCATTTCCTTCCTCATCCCACATCTTTTGGATTCTTTGAACAAAATGCTCTCTGCCAGGACCAAATATTTCTATTTCCTCTCCTGTAAATAGCCTGTTGCGTTGTTCAATAGTTGCTATTCCAGATTCCTTATCATAGTCTAGTACCATGCCGACAAAATCATAGCCTCTAATATATGAGCTATGAGTATATACTTGGGCTTCTTCAGTTGGCTTTCCAAAATAAAAACCTGTAGTAAAGTCTCTATGGCTTACTTTTTTAATCTCATCCAACCATTTATTGTGGTATACATAATCTTTTGGATTTTTATAATATTCATCAATAGCCATTCTATATGCTCTGATTACAGTAGCAACATAATAGGATGACTTTACTCTTCCCTCTATTTTTAGACTATAAATTCCAGATTCGATAATTTTAGGAAGATGCTCAATCATACAGAGGTCCTTGGAGTTGAAAAGGAATGTTCCTTCATCATGTTCCTCAACTGGGAAGTATTCTCCAGGTCTTTTCTCCTCTACAACAGCATATTTGTATCTACACGGCTGAGCACAGTCTCCCATATTTGCATCTCTTCCAGTCATATAGTTGCTGATTAAGCATCTTCCTGAATAGGACATGCACATGGCTCCATGGACAAATGCTTCTATATCCAAATCATCTGGTATCTTTGATGTAATTTCACTGATTTCTTCAAAGGACAATTCCCTAGCTAAAACTATTCTTCTTGCTCCTAGATTATACCAGAACATAATTGTTTCGTAATTAGTAACACTAGCCTGAGTGCTTATATGGATTTCCATATCCGGAAGGGTCCTTTTAACAATGATAAACATACCTGGATCAGCTACGATTACTGCATCTATATTTACGCTGTTTAATTCCAATAGGTATTCTTCAAGACCTATAAGATCCTTATTGTGGGGTACTATGTTTAATGTAACGTATACCTTTTTTCCCCTCTTATGAGCAAACTCTACTCCTTCACCTATTTGTTCTATAGTAAAGTTCTTAGATGCCTTTCTTAGACCAAAGGCTTCTCCTCCTAGATATATTGCATCAGCACCGTATAATATTGCCATCTTTAGTTTTTCAAGATCACCTGCCGGTGCAAGTAATTCTACCTTTTTCATTTAAACCTCCTTATATGTTAAGGCTACTCCATCACCTATAGGAATGACACAGGATGTATAGCCCTCTAGTTCATTAATATATTTTAAAAAGGCCCTAAGCCTAGTTACAATTGTCTTTTTTCTTTTAACTACAAGGTCATCTGATGCAACCATTCCTTTAAATAAGACATTATCTGATACGATTAAACCTCCATTTTCAAGGTAAGTTTTACAGTAATTAAAAAAATCTAGATACTGTCCTTTAGCAGCATCTAAAAATATAAAGTCATAAGCTTCATTTAGGTGAGGAAGTACATCTTCTGCATCTCCACTTATTATTCGAATCCTATCCTTAAATTCTGAATTGGATATATTATTATTGGCTAGCTCAATCATTTCCTCATTGCGTTCTATTGTTGTAATTTTTGTAGTATTAGGTGTTGCTTCTGCCATAATAAGTGCAGAATAGCCTATTGCTGTTCCAACCTCTAAAATATTCTTAGGCTTGTTATTCTTAAGTAATACCTTTATAAGCTGAGCAGTTTCAGGCTCTATAATCGGTACATGATGGATTTTAGCATAGTCCTCAAGTTTTTTAAGATACGTACAATTTTCAGGAGTTATGCTTCTTATATACTCCTCAATATACTCCTCATTTATGTTCATGTAATCATCTCCTACTTTACCATTCCTTAAAGTTTGTAGCCTTATCATATACATATAATAATACACTACCGAATATTGCAACTGATGCTAGCTCTCCTCCAGCTATACCAAGCACTGTAAGAATATATGGAACTTTTGTAAAGTATGATACCCATATAGATACAATTATTCCGTTTAAAACTACTGGTGGTATAATTCCTATCCATTTATTCTTTGCCTTAGAAGTAAGATAAGCTGCTAGTAGAGTTACTAGACTTCCGCCAAATATATCGATTAGCCCGAAGCCCGAATATGGAGCTATTATGAGATTTGCGATTAAACAACCAACAAAAACTCCAGGAACTGCTGCAGCTTCTACTAGAGGTAAGAGCGCTAGTCCTTCTGCTATTCTAAGCTGGACAGGGCCAAAAGTAAGTGGGGCTATTGGAAATGGTAAAGTCTGCAAAACCACTAATATTATATAAATAGCTGCTATTAAACTTGCTTTAGTCAAAAATCTTATATTCATAAGCCCTCCTAAAAAATTAAAAATGTGAATTATGAATTCTTACATTATTATACCAGAGATAAGCAATCTAAAAAAGAGAAATCCCTAGTAACTAGGGATTATCTTCGGGGTATTTATTATACCTCCATTATTATTGGTAATATCATTGGGTTTCTCTTTATCTTTTCATATAGGAATCCTCTTAAAGAATCTCTAATAGTTGATTTTAAGGTAGCCCAATCAGTAATCTTTTTCTTTTCACAGTTATCAAGAGCTTCCTTGACTATATTTCTTGCTTCAACCATCAAGTCCTCTGATTCCCTTACATATACGAAACCACGTGATACTATATCTGGACCCGAAACTACTTTTCCATCCTGCTTGTTCATGGTAACTACTACAACTATAAGTCCATCCTCTGACAAGTGCTTTCTATCTCTTAATACTATATTGCCTACATCCCCAACACCAAGGCCATCTACTAAGATGTTTCCTGACTGTACTGTACTACCTAGGTTAGCTGTTTCCTTAGTAAATTCCAAAATCTGGCCGTTTTCGAGAATAAAAATATTCTCCCTTGGAGTACCCATGGATTGTGCTATCTCTGCATGAATTTTTAGATGTCTAGTCTCTCCGTGGGCTGGAATAAAGTACTTTGGCTTTATTAATGCCAATATCATCTTAAGTTCTTCTTGGCAAGCATGCCCAGAAACATGAACCTCAGCAAGGGATTCATAAATTACTTCTGTACCATTTTCAATTATCTTATTTACAATTCTTGATACTGCATTTTCATTTCCTGGAATTGGAGTTGCTGAAATAATAACTAAATCATCAGGCATTAACTCAATTTTACGATGCTCTGAATATGCTATTCTTGTCAATGCACTCATAGGTTCTCCTTGAGAACCTGTGGTGATTAGCACTAGCTCATTGCCATCATATTTGTCCATATCATTTATGTCAATAAGTGTGTCTTCTCCTATCCTCATATATCCAAGTTCATTTGCCACTGTCACCATATTAACCATGGATCTTCCAGATAGAATAACCTTTCTTCCATAGAGTTCTGCTGCATTGATTATTTGCTGTACTCTATGGACATTCGATGCAAAAGTTGCTACGATTATTCTACTCTTTGCTCTAGCAAATAAATCCTTGAAGGTTTCTCCTACAGTGCTTTCGCTCATAGTATATCCTGGTCTACCAACATTTGTACTATCGGATAGTAAAGCCAGAACCCCTTGATTACCTAATTCAGCCAATCTGTGGAAGTCCATTATTCCTCCTGTAATTGGTGTAAAGTCGATTTTAAAATCTCCTGTATGAACAATAGTGCCTACAGGTGTATGAATAGCTATTGCAGAACTATCTGGTATACTATGGCTTGTTCTGATGAATTCTACATCAAATGCTCCCAGTTTTACATGTTCTCCGTGTCTTACAACATTTAAATCAACTGCGCCCAAATTGTGCTCTCTTAGCTTTGTTTCCAATAAACCTAAAGTAAGCTTTGTACCATAAATTGGTATATTAAGCTTCTTTAACACATATGGAATCGCTCCTATATGATCTTCATGTCCATGAGTTAAACAAAGGCCCTTTATTTTAGCCTTGTTCTTAATCAAGTATGTTACATCAGGTATTACTATATCTACACCTAACATCTCGTCCTCAGGGAAGGTCATACCACAGTCTATCAAGATTATATCGTCCTTATACTCGATAACTGTAATGTTTTTTCCGATCTCGCCCATACCGCCAAGGGGTATGATTTTCAGTTTTGTTTGTTTTGCCACTTTATCAATCCTCCGATTTCTTATCCTCATTTTGGCATTCGTCACAATAGCCATAAAATTTAACATTATGGTCTACTATTTTGAAATTTCCTTCTTTTTCAATCTCATCTTCAAGTGATTCTAATAGGTCTAGTTTTACCTCTTTAACTTTTCCACATTCTATGCAAATTAAATGATGATGATGGTGATTTTCCGTTCCCAAATTTAATTCATAACGACTTAATCCGTCATCAAAATTTATTTTATATAATATGTTTAGTTTTTCAAAAAGCTGTAGGGTTCTATACACAGTTGCAATTCCTAATTCTGGATTTTCCTTTGAAATGATGCGATGTACATCATCACTGCTTAAATGCTCATCTCTATGATCGTAAATGGCATTTAGGATTTCTTTCCTTTGATTAGTTAGTTTATACCCTTCCTTTTGTAATATGCATTCATATCGATTTATAATATTTCCCATAAAATCACCCGTTAGTTTACTCTTTATTGCAGGTTCTCCTTCAATAATTCCTCATAAGCTTCTTCTGCTTCCTTAAGCTCTTCATCATCAATGCCGACTAAAACTTCTTCACCGTTCTCATCTAATTCAATTCTTAGAATATATGTTGCTGATTCAATATCATCTGCAGGTAGCATAGCTACGTAATCAGTATCATCTAAAGTAAATTTAGCCTTAACAATAAACTCAACTTCATTCCCTAATTCATCATAGAATAAATGTCTCTCTCCCATATTTACAACTCCTTTCTATCTAAATACATTTGTAATATATATGATGCTGCAATCTTATCGATTACTTTCTTTCTATTTTCTCTTCTTACTTCACTTTCTATAAGAACCCTTTCAGCTGAAACAGTTGTTAATCTTTCATCTATATATATTATGTCTATTTTAAACTTATTTTTTATTTTCTCAGCAAATTTCATAACTTTTTCACTTTGTGGACCCATAGTTCCATTCATATTCTTTGGTAACCCAACTACAACTTTTTTAATTCCATATTCATTAATTAAATCTTCAATGGCTTTAAAGTCATTTACCTTGCTTTCCCTTTTTATGGTGGTTAAACCTTGTGCTGTCATTTGTAGTAGATCGCTAACAGCAACTCCGATATATTTATCTCCAACATCCAATCCTAGAACTCTTTCCATATAACACTCCATTAAATTACTTTTATACAAAATTCGGGGCAAACTGTGGCACAATAGCCACACAATACACAGTTCTCATTAGGGTATGCCCTTCCTTCAATTACTTTAATCCCTGCTTGTTTACAACGTTCTTCACAATTACCACAGCCAATACAATAATCTGCTACAGATAGTTTTCTATTCTTCTTTCTTAACTTTTCCTTTAAGGAATTTTCAATATAGCCATTTTCCAATAATTGAATGTCTGCATCAATTTCATCTGTAGATTGCATGCCTATGGCTATTGAATCTATAAATGGAATATTCTTGACAAAATTAAAGGCGTCTTCCGTATCTTTAATTAGATGGCCTCCCCCAAGAGGTTTCATGGAATATATACCTTTTCCCATATCTCTAAAAGACTTAAGCTCCTTTAGCATATCTTCTATAGTGCCATCGTGGATTCCAATCCCTTTTTTATTTACAAGAGGATGTATAAGGTCTATTTCTTTGAATTCTTTAGCTCCTTTAACCCCCTCCACCCTATGAGTGGATATTCCAAATGCTCTTATCTTGCCTTGTTCCTTAGCCTTTATAAAATACTTCATAGCATCATAATGGCCTCTTAGGGTATGTATGCTTTCTTGCTCATGAAGCAAAAATATATCTATATAATCTGTTTTTAATTCTCTTAGAGCTAGCTCTAGGCTTTCCTCAGCCATCTCTTCAGTGTAAGCATAGCATTTTGTTGCTATGGTATATTTAGTTCTATCTATGCCCTTAAGAGCCTCTCTAATATATTCATAGTTTTCATATATCTCTGCTGTATCTAGAAAATCTATACCTCTTTCATAAGCATATTGTATAAGATAAGCCCCTTCACTAATGGATAAATTTGCTTGAAAGGGAGTCATGGTAAGGGATCCAAAACAGAGTTTCGAAACTTCTAAGCCAGTATTTCCTAATTTTGTTCTTTTCAAATTCTACACTTCCTAACAGAAATAGATGGATAGCAATACAATTAGCTATCCATCCTTACTTTTAAGCCTTGATGAAACTGCTTACAGCTCTCTTTCCACTACTGCAACGAGGTAGGTGATTATTATATAATCGTTTAGTTATACCTTATCACATTTTAAATATGCTCTTAATATCTCTTCCAGTAATTCATCTCTTTCAAGCTTTCTGATTAACGACCTAGCATTGTTATGACTCGTTATATATGTTGGATCTCCAGATAACAGATACCCAATAATCTGATCAATTGGATTATACCCTTTTTCTTTAAGAGAAGTATATACTGAGAACAAAACTTCCTTTGGTTCTACAGGGTTCTCTTTTGGTGGTTCAAATTTCATGGTTTCATTAAAATTATCGCTCATTATAACACCCCTGTCTTTATTATACCACATTTTAGAAATTTTGATATATAAGTTTAGTTAATTTGATTCTATTAACGCTGAAACGGATTTTAATGCTTCATCAATTTTGGTGATATCTTTAGCTCCAGCTTGAGCCATATCCGGTCTACCACCACCGCTACCTCCAGCTAGTTTTGCAACTTCTTTTATAATATTTCCAGCTGAATATCCCTTTGCAACTATATCCTTAGTAGCCATAGCCACAAGGTTTGCTTTATCTCCCTGAACTGACGCAAGTACTACTATACCTGAACCAAGTTTGTTTCTAATTTCATCTCCAAGATTTCTTAATGACTCCATATCCAACTCATTTACCTTGTAGGTTATTAGATTTATGCCATTTATTTCCATCTTTGAGCTTAAAATATCATCGGCGATATTAGTAGAAAGCTTACTCTTTAATTTTTCAATCTCTTTTTCCTTCTCCTTAAGCTCTTCAGCCAAAGATCTAGTCTTGTCAATTAAATTATTTCTATTGGTTTTCAATATATGACTTATTTCTTCTGTCTCATGTTCTACCTGATTTATATAATCATATACGCTAAAGCCAGTAATGGATTCTATTCTTCTTACTCCAGATGCAATTCCAGACTCTGAAATTATCTTAAATAATCCAATGTTTGAGGTGTTCTTAACATGTGTACCACCACAAAGCTCCATGGAATAGTCTCCCATTTTAACTATACGCACATCATCCTTGTATTTATCTTCAAATAGTCCTACAGCACCCATTTCTTGTGCATTTTTAAGACTTGTTTCTATGGTTTCAACATCTAGTGCCTCTAATACTTTTTCATTTACCCTTCTCTCTATCTTTGATAGATTTTCTTTTGAAATCCCTTCAAAATGTGTAAAGTCAAATCTCATTCTGTTACTCATAACGATGGAGCCTGCTTGATTTACATGATCTCCAAGGACTTCTCTTAAGGCTTTATGAAGAAGATGGGTTACAGAGTGGTTTCTTCTGATGGAACTTCTTCTACTAACATCAATTCTAGCTGATACCTTTTCATTATTATGAGCAGTACCTTCCAATATCTTGACTATATGAAGGAAAAGTCCATCCTTAGTCTTCTTAGTATCCAAAACCTCAGCCTTGAACTCAGCTGATTCTATAATGCCTGTATCTCCAACTTGACCACCTGATTCACCATAGAAAGGTGTTTCCTTTAGGATGATTACTCCTTCCTCAGGATTAGTTAACTGCTCTACTCTTTCATTGTTCTTAACTAAGGCAATTATCTGAGATTCCAATTCATTTACTTCATAGCCTTTAAAAGTAGTTTGAAGGTCATTATAAAGCTCTTTACTATGGCTGTCTCCCCAACCTGAATCACCTTCTTCCCTAGCTTCCCTTGCTCTAGTTCTTTGAGCTTCCATATGAACATCAAATTCATTCTCATTTACACTAAGGCCTTTTTCTATCAATATCTCTTTAGTTAAATCAAGAGGAAATCCAAAGGTATCATAAAGTTTAAATGCCTTTTCACCGCTTAATACTTTAGTATTGTTATTCTTCATTTCTTCAATAAAGCCTTCAAGAATAGAAATCCCACCATCTATTGTTTCTTGGAACTTCTCTTCTTCAGCTCTAATAATCTTCTTGATTTGCTCTTCTCTTTCCTTTAACTCCTTATATTCAACACTCCAGGAATTTATAACTACATCCACAACATCTGGAAGGAAAATATTCTCTATTCCCAAAAGTTTTCCATGACGGGCAGCACGTCTTATTAGTCTCCTTAATACATAGCCTCTTCCTTCATTGCTAGGAAGTACGCCATCGGATACTAAGAATGTCATAGCTCTTGAATGGTCTGTAATTACCCTAACGGATACATCCTTGTCAGGAATTGAACCATATTTATAATCTGCGATGCCAACTATCCTCTGCAATATATCATTAATTGCACCAATTTCAAATATATTATCAGCATTTTCCATAATGGAAGCTATTCTTTCAAGTCCCATACCTGTATCGATATTAGGATTTGGAAGTGGATGATACACCCCTTTTTCATCCTTATCAAATTGAGTAAATACAAGATTCCATACCTCTAAGAATCTATCGCAATCACATCCTGGTTTGCAATCCTCACTACCACATCCAAATTCTAAGCCTCTATCTACATAAATTTCTGAACAAGGTCCAGATGGTCCTACTTCAAGCTCCCAGAAGTTATCCTTTTTACCAAGACGTACAATTCTTTCTACAGGTATTCCAATAACTTTATTCCAAATCTCATAGGCTTCATCATCATCTAAATATACAGTAACCCAAAGGTCATTAGGATTTAATTCAAGTCTTTGAGTTAAAAATTCCCAAGCCCAACTAATTGCTTCCTTCTTAAAATAGTCTCCAAATGAAAAGTTTCCAAGCATTTCAAAAAAAGTAGCATGTCTTGCAGTTTTTCCTACGTTATCTATATCACCTGTTCTTATACACTTTTGACAGGTCGCCATTCTATTTTTAGGTGGAGTCGCCTCTCCAGTAAAATATCTTTTCAATGGGGCCATTCCGGCTCCTATTAATAAAAGTGATTTATCGTTTTTTGGTACTAGAGAAAAACTTGGAGCTACTAGATGTTCTTTTTCTTTAAAGAAGTCTAAGTATTCCCTTCTAATCTCATGCATTCCTAATTTTTTCATAAAAACACCTCATCCTCTTGATTCGAAAAATCCTCCCGCTAGGGAGGTTTTTTCCTATATATGCTTATTTTAAATAAATATTAACCTATTGTCAATTCAATACTCTAAATTCTCTGATTTGGAGGAGTTTTTAGCCTCTCTCTAAAGAAGTGATAAAATATTCTAGACACTGCAATAAATGGTACAGAAAACACCATACCCAATACCCCAAACATAGCTCCACCTATGATTATGGACAGAAGAATGATCATTGGGTGCATACCAGTAGAGTTACCTAATATTTTTGGTCCCAAAAGATTATTTTCAGCCCATTGAAGTAGAACAAAGAAAATTGCAACCCAAAGTGCTTTGATTGGACTGGATATAAATGCAAATATCACTGCAGGTATAAAAGCCATAAATGGTCCTACATAAGGAATTACATCCCCAATGGTAGTTATGGTTCCAATTACTATAGCAAAGTCAACTCCCATTACTATCAAAAATATAGTTGTTGCAACTCCTACTGTAATAGCCATTATTATTCTGCCTCGTATGAATTTTGAAACCGATGTATCAATCTCACTTGCAAGATATAACACATCCTTTTTATATTTTTTAGGAATTAGTCTTATTATCCTATCTTTAAATACATCCTTATCTACCAGAAAATAAAATATAAGTATAGGTGATAAAACCAAAGTAACTATTTTAGTAACCGAATTGATTATTCCCTGAAACAAAGAATTTATTCCGCTTCCTAAGGATAGTTCAAATTCTCCTATTGCATCAATTATTCCCTTTTCTATTCCTTGAAATATAGGAGGTAGACCACCAATATATTCGGCATATAATGATTTAACCTCATCCACGAATTTTTTTATATTAGAAAAGTAATTAGGCATATTTTCAGCTAAATTCCCAATTTCCCTTGCAGTGCCAGGCAAAACAAGGAATGCTAAAATAAAGACCCCTCCTGTTATAATTAGATAAAGGGTAATTACTGCAAATAATTTTTTCATACCCCTAGACTCTAAATAAGTAATGGCTGGATTTAATATATAAGCTAGGATTGCTGATAAACAAATAGTAAAGAACAAATCTGATAACAAGGTGTATTTTCTAAATAAAAACCATAAAAAATATATCCCTACTATTCCGCCGATAATGGGTAACATCTTACTATTACTTATCCTAATGCGCTTTCTTTCTGGTATAAAATTATTTCCTATGTGCACTAGATAATATATTACCAACATCAATAGAACCGTTGATAATGTCCACACGGCTTTTACAAAAAATTCAGGAGGAGTATTAATCATAGTTTATTCACCTCTTTGCTATGCTATTTCATATCTTTTATAGCCCTTTATAATATATATTAAACACTAATGCAAAAATTATTTTCTTAAGTTTTAACTAGATAAAAAAACACAGTCTTTTACCTATCTATTTCCTTCCTTAGCTTGTATAGATTTGGCTAGACTGCGTATAATTTCTCTTCAATTTTAAAATATTAGAATCGAGATAGAAAATGAATAATAAAGCAAATACCTCTATTAGTCGAGTTCTTCTAAATCATGATGGTCATCATCATCAAAATTAACATCTTCTAATCCAGGAATTACTACATTATGTTTCTTTGAATAATCAAGTAGAGCAGATTTGATTGCTTGTTCTGCTAATACTGAACAATGCATCTTAACTGGTGGAAGTCCATCTAAAGCCTCGGCTACTGCCTTATTTGTTAAAGCCATTGCTTCCTCTATGGTCTTTCCCTTAATGAGTTCTGTTGCCATACTAGAAGAAGCGATAGCAGAACCACATCCAAAAGTTTTAAACTTAACATCTTCTATAACGTCACCTTCAATTTTAAGGTACATTCTCATTATATCGCCGCATTTAGCGTTTCCTACTTCACCTACCCCATCTGGGTTTTCAATTTCTCCAACATTTCTAGGATGTGTAAAGTGATCCATAACTTTTTCTGAGTACATTATTTAACCTCCAAAAATTTATCATATAGTGGTGACATTTTTCTTAATCTATCTACTATTTCAGCAAGATTTTCTACTACGTAATCTATTTCTTCCTCCGTATTAAAACTTCCTAAAGATAATCTTAATGAGCCATGAGCTATTTCATGTGGTAATCCTATAGCAAGTAATACATGAGATGGGTCAAGAGAACCTGATGTACATGCTGAACCACTAGAGCCTGCAACTCCAACCATGTCCAAACTAAGTAATAAGGCTTCTCCTTCTATAAATCTAAAACAAAAGTTTACATTGCCTGGAAGTCTTTTAGTTCTATGACCATTTAGCCTTGTATAAGGGATCTTCTCTTCAATGCTCTTTATAAGTTTATCTCGAAGTTTTATAAGCTTTTCATTGTTTTCCTCTAGGTTTTCATATGCAAGCTCAATTGCCTTGCCTAAACCAACTATACTAGCTAGATTTTCTGTTCCTGCTCTTTTTCCTCTTTCCTGTCCACCACCGGAAATTAATGTATCTAGCTTGACACCCTGTCTAATATACAGTACTCCTACTCCCTTTGGTCCATAGAATTTATGTGCAGAAAGGGAAAGCAAATCAATATTTTGCTCCTTAACATCTATCTTAATACTACCAACAGCCTGTACTGCATCAGTATGGAAGTATATGTTTTTCTCTTTAGCAATTTTACCAATTTCACTTATAGGTTGAATGGTACCTATTTCATTATTAGCATACATTACTGAGATTAATATAGTCTTATCAGTAATAGCATTTTTAAGGTCTTCAAGACTTATCAATCCATCTTCATCTACATCAAGGTATGTTACCTCAAAACCTTGTTTTTCAAGATATTCGCAAGTGTGTAAAACAGCATGATGCTCTATCTTGGTAGTAATGATATGATTTCCCTTTGCCTTATTCTTGTATGCTACTCCTTTAATTGCCCAGTTATCTGACTCAGATCCACCTGCTGTGAAAAATATTTCTTTTTTATCTGCACCTATAGCCTTTGCTACCTGTTCTCTTGCTTTCTCTACAGCAACTTTGGACTTTGATCCTAAAGAGTATACACTGGATGGATTTCCATAGTTTTCACTAAAATATGGGAGCATTTCCTCTAGTACTTCTTTTTTTACGCTTGTAGTTGCTGCATTGTCCATATATATATAATTTCTCATTCTATTCCTCCCACTAAATTTGACAACAATTCATCGATTCTTTTACCATATCCTCTAGTGTAATAGAGTCTACAACTGAGTCAATGCCTTGTTTTATTTTCATCATTACAAGTTTTGTTGGACATCCTTCTTCTTTAGAGCAATCATTATCATGAAGAAGACAATCTGCAGGAGCTAGGTGTCCTTCAAGGCTTCTCAAAACCTGCCCTACTGTTATATCTTTGGGTTCTCTAGACAACATATATCCTCCTTGAGACCCTCTAACGCTATTTAACAACCCATCACGTCTAAGACTAGAAAATAACTGTTCAAGATAGTTTTCCGAAAGTTCTTGTTTATCAGCTATATATTTTAAAGAAATAGGTCCTTGACCATACTCTAAAGCCAGCTGAAACATTGCCATTAGACCATATCTGCCTTTTGTTGACAATTTCATTTTACCACCTCTTTTAATCCCAACCAATTTGGTTGGTTTTCCTTTTCTTAGTATAGTATACCCCAGTGATTTTGTCAACATTCATTTCGACAATTATTTTAGGGTCAGTGCATAAAAAAAAGGAGCCTAAGCTCCTAAGCTTCTCCGTTTGGAGGTATATAATCATCTAGTTGTGGTGGGAAGAACTCTGGGAATTCTTCATAATCAAACATTTCACAGATATCCTCCGGACTAAATTCTTCACATGCTGGTGGTGGTGGACAGTATCCATAAGCTGGAATCAATAGTTGAACTGTTCCTACTACCTTAACTATAATAAATACTCCTACTGTAATATTCAATTCTCCGTTATTAAAATCCGGTGGAGATAATAGTACTGATTGTGTTTCGACAACTATTCTAAAGTCAAACTCATCTCTTGCATCAGGAATATAGAGAATAACGTCCTTGTAGACATCCGGTAAGAAGAATTCCGCAATAACATTTCCTTTATCGTCTAAAACTTTAAATGGAATTCTTATTGTAAATTTTACTCTTCTGAAATTTGGTCTTCCTGGTATGTCAGTTACTATCAAGGTATTTGGAACGATAAAGCCCGGTCTAAATTTAATTCTGTCAAAATCACATTCATCAAGATTGTATTCAAGACCAGGGAAGCATTCTCTTTGTTGACATGCTGCAAATACCTTATCTACGATTACACAATCACAATCTAGTTCTTGTAAAACCTCCATTACCCTTCCGTCCACATCTATTTTGTCAGCCATATGGTTCACTCCTTTATAATATTTTCTTTACTACTTACATATTATGTAGAGATGATTTTAATGTGAATAATTTGGAGGGATATTATGGAGTTCTTATTAGACAAGGAATATAATCTAAAATATAAAAAATCTCAATCAGAAATTTTATTAGATAAAAATGTATCTGTATATGGATTTACTTATGATAAAGACTACTCCACTCATTTGGTTTACCTTCAGAAGAATGGTGTTTTAAAATACGTATTATTTAAGGATGATAAGCAGAATGAATCAGTTATTGGAAATTTTGATACAAGATCAAATAGCTATAATCAATTAGAAATACTAATTATCAATAATCGGATAAATATCTTCTACTCCTACTCAAATATAATTAATGCCAATATCTATACTATTCATCATGTTGTAATTAACAATAAGGAGCAAGAAAGGTTCAATATAATTAGATATGTATCAAAGAATAAGAACCATTCTTTCTCAGTGTCAAGTGATTCTAATGGAAATATTCACCTTCTTTATAACACTGTCTCTGAAAGCTTTTCTTATATTTATTATACCTACTTCAATCCATATAAGAAGCAATGGTACAATAATCCTACAAAGATATCATCTACTGAAAACCATACCGAGTATCCCCTTATATATGTGGATACTAGGAATAATATCCATAGTATCTATTGGGAACTTAAGGATAATGGATATAGTATGAGTATAAAAAGAATGGCTCAAGGAGGAAAGGACATATATAAATGGAGTAGCATTCAAATTCCAATGATAGTAGAGAATACTCCTAAGTCTTACATCTATGAAAAAAACAACCTTATAATCGTCGATACAGAAAACAAAAGATTGGTTTCGGATAATTATGGTGCAACATATACTGAAGAAATTAAAACAATCGAAAGATTTGAAGAATCAGACCAATATGAACTTCCAAATGACGAAATAATAGTTGAAATGCTTGAAGATAAAGAATTAAATGTAGAAATCATTAAAGCTGAAACTGAGAATGATTTAGAACCACTAATCCTTGAACTAAAAAGTTACTGTCATGAGCTTAAGGAGCTGAACAATGAAAATCGAATGATTCTAGAGCAGCTTTTATCAAACGGAGATGATTTAAAGTTCAGATTAAATAGCATAACGGAAGAACTTGCATCTATTAATTCTAGGATTAATGGTTTAGAGGAAGCCTTAAAAAACTCTAAGTCTTGGTTTAATAAGTTATTTGGTTAATCTCTTTGTAATGGGATTTACCATTGATTTTTTCCACATAGTAAAATTTGGGATTTTTAATATTAGCACCCTCTACTTCCCTATTTAAGGTTTCTAAATGGATCTTTTTCATGACTTTAATTGAATAACTACATCCAGATTTAAGAAAGCATGGTGTGGATACAAGCTTAAAGAAATCATATCCCTTGCTTTCAAGTATTTTATATATTAATAGTGCATGATTTTTAGATTGAAAAACTACTAGATAATAATCATTTTGTTTCATATAAATCCCTCCACTATAGATTATTTTGGAGGGATTTTATTGTTACAATTTTTTTGATTTTCCATATATTAAAGAGAGGGATGAAAAATGAACGTTTCCATTATAACCTCTACAAATAGAGAAAAAAACATAAATATGATTTTAGATAACTTTAATAGGCAAAAACACATTAATAAAGAACTAATTATTATATTAAATTACCACAAACCCAATTTAGAGCTCTGGAGAAAAGTTATAAGATCTAATAAGGATATTTCCATTTATCATATGGCTGAAGAGACTTTAGGCAATTGTCTTAACTATGCTGTTTCACAATCCAAATATGAATATATAGCGAAGATGGATGCTGACGACTATTATGGAGGGAGCTATCTTATCAATTCTTTAAACTCTATTGAGTATAGCGGTGCGCATATAGTAGGTAAGTCTTGTATCTATATATTTTTTAAAGATGAGAATATCCTAGGGATTAAAAATACAGATAGAGAAAACAGATTCGTAGACCGAGTGAATGGCTCTACTCTTATGTTTAAAAAGGAAATTTTTCCAGAGATTAATTTTGGAAATCGAAATCTAGGTGAAGATATTTTGTTTTGTAATTTAGCATTTAAAAAAGGATATAAAATATTTTCTTCAGATAGAAACCAATATTTATATATTAGAAATAATAAGGAATTTCATACCTGGAAAATAGACAATAGTTATTTAATAAAAGAGTGTAAAAAGCTTGGTAATAGATATAATTTATCTGATTTATTAGATAGGTGGGAAAATCATAAAGATTGAAGGTGTTCATATGAATATATGTGTATTGGGTGTAGGATATATTGGCCTACCAACAGCTGCAATATTATCAAAAAGTGGCCATAGAGTCTTCGGCCTAGATACTAATGAAGACCATATAGATAGCTTGAATAATCATACCTTTAATTCTACAGAAACTGGACTTATGGAACTTATAGAAGATGGTATGAATAATGGATATTTAACATTTCACAAGAGAATCCAAAAGGCTGATGTATACATTATATGCACACCTACTCCAACTAATGAGTATGGAGAAGCCGACTTAAGCTTCCTAATAAGTGCATTGGATATAACCTTAAAAATGATTGAGGAGGGAAATCTAATCATAATTGAGTCCACCATACCTCCAAATACTATTAATAAGGAAATAAAGCCTAGAATTGAAGCCTTTAAACTAAAGATTGGAAAGGATATCTTTCTTGCTTATTGTCCAGAAAGGGTAATTCCAAACAACCTAATCTACGAATTAATTCACAATCCAAGGATAATCGGAGGATATACCTTGAAATGTGGTATGAAGGCTTATGAAGTATATAGTAGTTTTGTAAAGGGTGATATTCATATAGATAGCATACCAGTTGTTGAAATGGTTAAGCTGGTGGAAAATTCCTATAGATACGTAAATCTTGCATTTGTTAATGAATTAGCTCTAATGTGTGAAGCCTTCCAAATTGATCCCTATAGAGTTATAAATTTAGCAAACAAGCACCCAAGAGTTCATTTATTAAATCCAGGCATAGGGGTTGGTGGCCATTGTCTTCCTGTAGATAGTAAATTCTTAATTAATGCCAACAAGGAATACTCAAAATTAATTCAGATATCTAGTCTTATTAACGAAGAACTTCCTGAACTTGTATCTAAACATATACTATCCTTTGTACAGTCTATTGATAAGCCTAAGATTGCCATATGGGGCATATCTTACAAGGAAAACTCAAAGGATATTAGAAATAGTCCTGCACTTAAGATATGTGAGTTATTAAAGGAACAGCAAATTGAAATATCCGTATATGATCCTGTGGTCTATAATCATGATATGGTCCATTGTATTAAAACAATAATTGATGCAGATCTGTTGGTAATCTTAGTTAAACACGATGAATTCATCCATTTTGATTATGATTCTATAGCTAAGTTTATGAATAAACCAACTATATTTGATACCTGCAATGCTATTGGTGATGCAAATAATTATTCAAATACAGAAATATTTAAATTATATAGGTGATTTTATGAATTATTCCGAATTTATAAAAGGTGTTATCGCTAATAAATTGAAAGAAAAATACAACAATGATTATTCTTCTTCTAAAAGAAATACCAAGATTCAAGTGGCTTGTATACTGGATGAATTTAGTTATGAATGTTTTAAGTATGAAGGGGTTTTCCATCAAATAACTCCACTTAACTGGAAATATTTTATCGATACTTTTCATCCTGAATTTTTATTTGTAGAATCAGCTTGGGAAGGAGCGAATAACAGTTGGAGGTATAAAGTCGCAAATTATTCTAAGGATAAGGAACAAACACTTAAAAAAATCACAGAGTACTGTAAATCAAAGGGTATTCCTACAGTATTCTGGGGTAAGGAAGACCCTTATGATTTTGAAATTTTTATAGATGCCGCAGCACTATTTGATTTTATTTTTACTACGGATATAGGTTCTATTCAAAACTATAAGGATAGACTAAATCATGAAAAAGTATTTTTACTCCCATTTGGAGCTCAGCCTGCAATTCATAACCCAATAGATAAGGGAAGAATCAAGAAAGGTCAGATAATCTTTCCAGGAGGTTGGTATAGTAAGTTTCCCGACAGGTGTGATAAGATGGAAAAGCTTTTGGATGGTGCTATGAATTATGATTTAAAAATATATGATCGGTTTTCTAATTCTAAAGATAAAAGGAATGGATTTCCAAACAAATATAAGAATTTTATAGAAGATTGTTTAGAGTACCAAAAGTTGTTAAAGGAGATTAAGAAATTCGATGTCCTTTTAAATGCAAATTCGGTAGATGATAGCCCTACTAACTTCTCTAGACGAGTATTTGAATCACTTGCTTCAGGTATTCCTGTATTTAGTAGCTTCTCTTTAGGAATCCAGGAATATTTTAAAGATATAGTATCTATGGCAGATTCAAGAGAAGAAATAAAAGAAGGACTAGGTAAGCTACTTTCTTCAAAGTATGAATTAGATAAAAAATCCTTATTGGGATTAAGAGAAGTTCTAAATAATCATACTTATAGTCACAGAATGAGGACTATTTTAGACACCCTCGATATAGAGAATAATCTACTTGTTAAAGAAGGTGTAAGCATCATAACGGCTACCAACAGGCCTCAATCTCTTGATAATATTCTAAATAATTACCTAGGTCAATGTTATGAAAAAAAAGAGCTAATTATAATAATTAATAATAATAAAGTCAATCTGGTGGAATGGAAAAAAATGATTGGTTTCCATGATGATATTAAAATTTTTAAACTAGATGAGAAATATACTCTTGGTGAATGTTTAAATTATGCTGTTCGAAACTCAAAATATAATTATATCTCAAAGTTTGACGATGACGACTACTATGGTCCAAATTATCTTATAGATGTTATAAATGCCTTTACCTTTACTGATGCATCCATAGTAGGCAAATATTCTGTATTTGCATATATGGAGGACTCAAAGGAGTTACTCCTTAGATTTCCAGGCAATGAATATAGATATATGGACTATGTAGCAGGTTCAACTCTAACCTTCAAGAAGGAGATCTTTGATTATATACAATTTACACATAGGAATAAATCAGAGGATACCTTATTTATAAATGACTGTATAAACCAAGGTTATAAAATCTATTCCTCCGATAGATTCAATCATATAATTACTAGAAGAAATGACCTTTCAACCCACACTTGGAAAATATCTAATGTTGAATTTAGAAAGAATTGCATCTTAATATCCAAAAATATGGATTTTAACGATATTGTATTTATTTAAATAAGCCTTCAAATATCTCCTCCAGACTCATAACCTGAAGGTTTTCCTTTTTTATAAACTTAAACAAGCTCGATGTAAAGCTTCGAATGCCATGACCATTATATCGTAAGTGATTTAGTTCAGAAGAAGAAAGGTTATTCCAAATATTAGAAGGAATATTATTCTTAATTTTTCTCATATATGAA
>CAZAJU010000036.1:15251-21628 GCA_964485455.1 uncultured Tissierella sp. | reverse complement strand
GTCAATGTTTAATTCAAATATTCTCATACTGTTTAGTTATCTAGGTTCATGCTCAAAGCTGTCAGTTTTGACAAGTTTCAAGCTTGTTCGTCCCTCACTTAGGGAACTTATTTAGTTTAACACAAACTCATTGTTTATGTCAACCACTTTTTTAAAGTTTTTTCTGGCTGCCTCCCTTTAGGGGGTCAACTTGTACTATATTACTCTCTTATTAGAATAAAGTCAACCTTTATTTTAAGTTTTTTTCAGAATCTATCATAGTATTTGAAATTTTACTGCATTCTCCATGCAAAAAAATAACGTGGTAATGATATACCACGTTATTTTTTTATATTTTTTAATATATTCAATTATTCCTCTATTGGCTTCATTGTTGGGAATAACAACACGTCCCTAATACTTGGTTGGTTAGTTAATATCATTATCATTCTATCTATACCTATACCAAGTCCACCTGTTGGAGGAAGACCTACCTCAATAGCATTTATAAAGTCATTATCCATTGGATGTGCTTCATCATCTCCAGTTTCCTTTGCCTTAACCTGCTCTTCAAATCTTTGTCTCTGATCTATAGGGTCATTTAGCTCGGAGAATGCATTAGCTAATTCCCATGTATTGATAAAAGCTTCAAATCTATTAGTGATTCTTGGGTCACTAGGATTTCTCTTTGCAAGTGGAGATGTCTCTACAGGATGGCCTGTTATAAATGTTGGTTGAATCAAATGTTCTTCACAAAACTCTTCAAACATCTCAGCTAATATATGTCCTCTTGTAGTATTTCCTGGTTTTAATTCAAGACCTTTCGCTTTAGCTGCAGCAACTGCCTCTTCATCTGTATTGATTTGTGAAAAATCCACACCAGCATATAACTTAACTGCCTCTGCCATATCCAATCTTCTCCAAGGAGGAGTAAGATTGATTTCCTTACCCTGGTACTCTATTACTGCACTTCCAAGAGTTTTTTCTGCCACAAATGCAAATAGATTTTCAGTCAAATCCATCATTTCTTCATAATCCACATATGCTTGATATAGCTCAATATTTGTAAACTCAGGGTTGTGTCTAGTATCCATTCCCTCATTTCTAAACATCTTACCCATTTCATATACCTTATCAAAGCCTCCAACGATAAGTCTCTTAAGGTATAACTCATTTGCAATTCTTAGATACATCTCTATGTCAAGGGTATTATGATGAGTGATAAATGGCCTTGCATTAGCTCCTCCAGCTATAGTTCCTAACACTGGAGTTTCAACTTCCAAGAATCCTCTATCATCTAAGTATTCTCTAACAGCTTTTATTATCTTGGTTCTCAATATGAAAGTTTCCTTGACCTCAGGATTTACGATTAGATCTGTATATCTTTGTCTATATCTAATGTCAGTATCTTTCAGTCCATGCCACTTTTCAGGTAAAATCTGTAATGATTTTGTTAGAAGTTCTATCTTTTCAGCTCTTATAGATATTTCTCCTGCTTTAGTTTTGAACACATGACCGTTAACACCTATTATATCTCCCAAGTCTAAAAGGGATAAGTCTTTATACGCTTCTTCTCCAAGAGAATCAAGCTTTGCAAATATCTGAATTCTGCCTTCAGCATCTTGAATATCAATAAAGCTTACCTTACCATGTCCACGTCTTGACATGATTCTGCCGGCAACTGCCACCTCTTGTTCTTCCAATTCTTCAAAGTTTGCTTTAATATTCTCGCTATGATGGGTGAAATCAAACTTTTCAATTAAATAAGGATTTTTTCCATTATCAATTAAGGTTTTAAGCTTTTCACGTCTTATCATAAGCATTTCATTCAAATTAATTTCCGTTCCCGACATCCGTTTTCCTCCTTAGTACTACAAACAATATTAATAACTACCTTGTTATGCTTAGTATCTCGTACTTTATAATTCCATCTGGTACATTAACATCAACAACATCTCCAGATTTTCCACCAATTAATGCGCTTCCTACAGGAGATTCATTTGATATCTTACCATTATATGGGTCTGCCTCAGCTGACCCTACTATAGTATACTCCATTTTTTCGTTAAATTCTATGTCAAGAACTACTACTTTTGAACCAACACTTACACTATCTGTTGTTATTTCGTCTTCATCAATTAACTTTGCATTTCGTAATATATTCTCTAATTTAATAATTCTCTCTTCAAGCTTAGCTTGTTCGTTTTTAGCTTGATCATATTCTGAGTTTTCACTTATATCTCCAAAAGCAAGTGCTTGCTTAATTCTCTCAGCAACCTCTTTTCTCTTTACTGATTTTAGATCATCAAGTTCATTTTCTAGTTTTGCCAATCCTTCAGATGTTAATAATACATCCTTTTCAGTCATACCACTCTCTCCTTTATAATTATCATAATCCAATCTCGTTATTCAACCTTTTTGCTACCTTAGATTGGTCTACAGGGATAAGCTATAGAGTCCTTTATGGCTCGATATCATTAACACGAGTTTGATACTCGTTTTATTGGACATACCTGCAAATCAATACAATTGGTTAAGTTGGGTCATAAAAAATCAAGGCCTAAGGCCTTTGATAGATTCAATTTAATTATGTGTTAATGTACGTAAATTCCTATATTGTATGGAAAATATTATATTCAAGGTAAATTGAGTTGTCAAGCCTCTATATTTTACCCGACTTTTTTTTATTCTTTAGTGAAAAATCATCCACTCGATAAAAGTCATTATTTGTATAAATATGGCTAAATATCTTATAAGTTTCTTCTAAAGCTTCAAATAGTTCAGGTGATACAAAATCATCAATCCATTCACTGAGTGTATTTATCTTAAGCTGAATATCCTCTATAAGTATAACATCTTTCTTGGAATTTTCTAGTATTTTAAAAGGTTTATTTTTACTAAAATCTATTATAACAGCTTGATTTCTTATATTCTCTAGGTCAAAACATAACTCTTCACAAAAATTGATAATAGTACTATAATTCCTTACAACCTTCTCCAGATGAATTGGTTGAAATATAGATACTCCTGTGGATTTAAAAATCTCATTATATACCTCTTCACGAATAAAATCCTCTAAGCCTACACAAGTAAAGAAATTAATTTTATCCATAAGTTGAAGTATGATTTTTAAATGAGTATCCTTCTCCTGGGAGATTATCATTGTATCATTGGCATTTATGGACTTTTTCAATCCTTCATAAACCTGGCTAATTATATATGGCAAATTGAATATTCGTATATCTTTCCCAGAAGGTAGGCATAAACCTGTAGAATTTAAAATAAAATCCAGATAACTTTGTTCGAAATCTCTAATATCTTCAAAATAGATGGTTTTGAAATCAGGAGTCAGTTCATTTGATAGAAACTTTAATAATTTCTCTCCCTTAGCTGCCCCTATGTCCCTAATTGGACTGGTATTAAGACCTACTATTTTCCCTATATTATGACCTTCTTTTACTAGGTCTCCAAGATTGCAGGGTTTAATCTTAGGAATCAAAAACTCAGGTAAATATTTATATTTTCCTCTTTTTAGATAAGCCCTATAGCTTCTTCCTCCTACAATATAAAGTAAAATATCCCTTCTCCCTCCAATCCTATAGTTTTATCACCATTATATGAAGGAAGGAGAACCCATATTACAAAGTATTTAGATAGTCTAAAAGAATTTTTTCCATTTGAATTCTATCTTCGATAGTATTTATCTTATTTTTAATTTCGTTGGAGTTTCTCATACCTTTTAGATACCATGCAAGGTGCTTTCTCATCTCTCTAACTCCAACCCTATCTCCCTTAAAATCACATGTCATATTTAAATGCCTTGTGGCCATCTTGATTATTTCCTCATTAGATGGAACATCATCTTCTTTTCCATTCATCAGGTTTAATATCCTCCTAAAAATCCAAGGATTACCTAGAGAACCTCTCCCGATTGAAACCGCATCACAGCCGCTTTGTTCTAATAAATTTATAGCATCCTCCGGCTCAAAAATATCTCCATTCCCTATAACAGGTATAGATACGTTATTCTTTATACTGCTTATAAATTCCCAATCCGCTTCACCTGAATAGAACATATCCCTCGTCCTGCCATGAACAGTTATTGCACTTATACCTGATGACTCTGCAATCTTTGCAATTTCAATTCCATTAATATTATCTGAATCCCAACCCATTCTAAACTTACATGTAACAGGCTTTCTTGATACTTTTACAACAGAAGAAAGTATCTTTTCAACTAACTTCTCATCTTTCATAAGCGCACAGCCGTCACCATTTTTTACAATCTTGGGTGCAGGACACCCCATATTTATATCTATAACATCTATATCTTCTCTATTATTTAAGAACTCTTTTACAGAATAAGCCATAATAGAAGGGTCTGAGCCAAATATTTGAATAGCTACAGGTCTTTCTCTCTCATCAACAGTCAAAAGTTCCTTTGTATTTTCATCATTATAATACATCCCCTTGCTACTGACCATTTCCGAGAAAACAAGCCCAGCTCCCATTTCTCTACATAAAATTCTAAATGGCAAGTCCGTTACACCAGCCATAGGCGCGAGAAATATATTATTATCTAAATCTAAACTACCAATCTTCATAATTCACCTCAATATTAAAGAGAGTAAGTAGCAGCGCTACTTACTTAAGTCACTATCCTTATTTCGTTCATATATTATCCTAAGACCATCTAGGGTCAGCATCTTATCTATCTTCTTTATATATTTGCTTTGACTTGCAATTAGCTGAGAGAAACCACCAGTAGCAACTACGCTTATTTCCTCATGCACTACTCCCATCTCCTGCATCATGAGTTCTATGATGTGATCCACCATACCAATATATCCATTGACTATACCCGACTGTATACTGGATACAGTATTTTTGCCTATTACCTTTTCAGGCTTTAAAAGTTCTACTTTAGGAAGCTTAGCTGTTCTTAGGAACAATGCTTCTGCGGAGATCTTGATTCCAGGAGTAATTACTCCCCCCATATAATCACCTTCCTTGCTAATAAAACAAAAAGTATTAGCTGTACCGAAGTCTACAACTATAACTGGGCCGCCATATTTCTCATAAGCCGCAACAGCGTTTACTATTCTATCGGCTCCTACCTCCCTAGGATTATCATATCTTATATTCATACCTGTCTTTACTCCAGGACCGATCACTATTGGTTCTTTTTTGAAATATTTTATACTTGCTGCCGGTAATGTATGCATTAAAGTAGGTACTACAGATGATATGATTACATCTTCTATATCTAATATGCTTATATCGTTATATCTAAAAATCTGATCAAAGAGTAGCCCATATTCATCCGATGTTCTATCCTTATCTGAAGATATCCTCCAGTCAAATTCCAACTTCTTTCCATCATATAGTCCAAATACTATATTAGTGTTACCTACATCAATTACTAATAACAAACTTATCACCCCTAATCTCTATTTCTCCCCTTCAATCCCCTTACAACAGCAGTCACAATTATTATAGCTATTATGGCTTCAGGCATTCCATTAGTTAATCCTATACCGATAATTATTTTCTTAGCCAGTGAAGGGTCTTGTCCTATGGCTTCCACGAATCTTTCTCCATAAAAAACATAGATCATAGCCAATACACCTAGAGTATTGGTAAGAGTTCCAACTATACTTGATATTATCAAATCAAATGAACCTTTTTTATACTTTATCATTGTAAAATAGAATAAGGCAATGGTTAATACCAACAAGGCAATATTCATAATTATATACCAAATACTTTCTATGTTTAATAAGTTTTGATACATCCCATAAATCAAGTAGCCTACAATTCCAATCCATAATATATATAGTAGACCTCTAGTACTTTTATCTCCAATTTTTCTAAGAAAGTTATATATATAATACGAAAATACTCCTATTAAAACCCTTGGTAAAATAGAGACCAACGGATTCAAAAATACAAATGATACTGGAGTAGGATTTGTAATGGCTTGAAAAATGCTGAATATACCAAATATCAAACCTACAAATGCACCAACAACTGGTCCTTCTATTATAGCTCCTATAATCACAGGAATATGCATTATAGTAGCCCTAGTTGGGCCTACAGGTATAAAACCTATAGGAGTCATACCCAATACAGTTGATATGCCTCCAAGTATACCAATAATAGCTAGTTTTTTTACATTCAATTTTTTGTTCATTTTACCCCTCCGCTCTAGTTCCTTAAGGATACCAGTCGATATTTTTTAAAACATGTACTCATGTCCAGCTCCTAGGATGCCGGCAAACTAAGATTAGTATAAATGTAGCAAGTAAATTATACAATACTTTTTTTAATATCCTTGTAGGATAATATTTCTCCATAAGATTCTGCATTAATTATTGCATTAGATATTGCCATAGACA
>CAZAJU010000036.1:11709-15151 GCA_964485455.1 uncultured Tissierella sp. | reverse complement strand
ATTGTGTTCAACATTTTATTATTATTGTAGTCATAGACTCCTGCTATTTGTTTATTGGTTTTATAATCATATATATCTCCAAATGCATTTACTCCAACTATTGCAGCAACAATTAAATCTCCTACTTTTAAGCTGGCACTCCCAAGTCCTGACTTCATAGATGAATGTTTACCTAAAATTTTCCCAACTGTAGCCCCTAAACCACAACCAATATTTCCTTGCCTATTTTCATTTGAAGTTGCAGATATGGCTGCCAAATATCCCATTTCAAAATCAGGACGAATTGAATAATCCCCAATTTCTAAATCAAATAGAACACTTGATGCTACTATTGGCACCTTAGTAACTCCTACATCATAACCAATCCCCTTTTCTTCTAGATACTTCATAACCCCACCTGATGCATCTAGTCCAAAAGCTGAACCTCCAGAGAGAACTATTCCATGAACCTTATCTATCATCTTAGTAGGATTAAAAAGATCCGTTTCTCTTGTTCCTGGAGCAGACCCCCTTACATCGACACCACCAGTAGCACCATTTTCGCATATAATAACAGTACACCCTGTCATACCTTTTTCAGACTGACCATGACCTACTTTTATACCTTCCACATCAGTAACATATCCAGAATACATATAGAACCTCCTATTGGCAGTTAACAACTAACAACTAACAGTGAACAATAAATTACATGACACTCGACATCTTATAGAAGCAGGCGACACGTTCACCTCGTTATAATCAAAGTAAGATTTCCTATTTATTAATACCCTTAACTATAAATAAAAACCCAAAATCCATTAATGAATTCTGGGCTTAGATATATCTTGTTATTGTTATTCACTATTCGTTGTTCACTATTTACTGAGTTCTATTGGAAAAAGTTCAGCAATAACCCAGCTGCTACTGCTGAGCCTATTACTCCCGCTACATTTGGCCCCATAGCATGCATTAGCAGGAAGTTTCTTGGGTTTGCTTCCTGACCAACCTTTTGGCTTACTCTAGCTGCCATAGGTACTGCTGATACCCCAGCTGAACCTATTAGAGGATTAACCTTTCCACCCGTTAGCTTGCATAAAAGTTTTCCAAACAATACCCCACCTGCTGTTCCAATACTAAAAGCAATGAGTCCTAATCCTATTATTTTTAGTGTATCAGGTGATAAGAAGGTTTGAGCATTGGCAGTAGCTCCTACAGTGGTACCCAAGAATATTGTGACTATATTCATCAACTCATTTTGAGCAGTCTTTGACAATCTATCTGTAACTAGAGTCTCTCTTAATAAATTTCCGAACATCAGCATACCAACTAATGATGATGCAGATGGCAAAAGTAGAGAACAAAAAACAGTAACAACTATGGGGAAAACTATCTTTTCCTTCTTAGATACGGGTCGTAGCTGTTCCATAACTATGGCTCTTTCCTCCTTAGTGGTTAATATCTTCATTATAGGAGGTTGGATCAATGGAACCAATGCCATATAAGAATAAGCAGCTACTGCTATAGGTCCTAATAAATGAGGTGCTAATTTCGAGGTTAAGTAAAGTGCAGTTGGACCATCTGCCCCACCGATTATTCCAATACTGGATGCCTCCTGTGGGGTAAATCCCAATAAAATAGCTCCAATAAAGGTCACGAATATGCCAAGCTGAGCAGCTGCACCTAATAATAAACTCTTAGGATTGGCAATTAACGGGCCAAAGTCTGTCATTGCACCAACCCCGAGAAATACTAAAGGTGGGTAAATTCCTAATTTTACACCTTGATAAAGGTAATATAATAACCCACCGTATTCCTTAGTTACAGAGACCAATTTCCCCGATGCTGGGTCCGTAATTATTTCTATAACCGGCGGACTCATAAGTCCAGCCAAAGGTAAATTTGCTAAGAGCATCCCGAATGCTATAGGTACTAATAACAATGGCTCAAATCCCTTGTAAATTGCTAAATATAATAATAGAAATGAAACAAGTAACATGATAATATGCCCAACTTCAATTGAAGCAAAACCAGTACTTTCCAAAAACTCTATAAAAACATTTACCAAATTCATTGGCCATCTTCCTTTCGCAAGATTACTCTATTATTACTAATTTATCTCCCGTACTAACAGATGATCCAACTACAGTTGGAATGCTAACTACTCTTCCATCCTTTGGTGCAAGTATTTCATTTTCCATTTTCATAGCTTCAAGAATCAACAATACATCTCCAGAAGCAACTTCTTGACCTTCAGTTACAAGTATCTTGAAGATATTACCAGGCATAGGCGCTTCAACAACCTCTTGACCCGCTGATACTGCCACTTCCTTCTTTGGTGCAGCAACTGGAGCAGGTGCTTTAGAAGGTGCTACAGGAGCTTGAGAAGGAGCATGTGGTACTGGATTTTGGACAGGTGCTACGGTCCTTTGTGACTTATGCCCCCCCTTTACCTCTTCTACATCTACTTCGTAGGAATTACCATTTACATTTATTATAAATTTTCTCATTTTAATCCTCCAATATATAATTTTTATCTCAATAATTGTTCGTGTTTACCCATTGATCTCCACGGAGAGGAGTATTGAGGGATTCTACGAATAGCTTGTATATTGATATCAGGCACATCTACCCCTAAACTAATTGCTATAGCAGCAGCTATAACAGCTGCCAACTCCTCATAATTCTCTGTTTCTACTTCTTTTTCTATATTTTCATGACTTTTCAATTTATCTACATTAACGTCAGTGATAATTTCCACTCTTTTTTCTCCTTTATTTGATATTACCCTTATTCTATTAATAATAGCAGCTATTGCTATTAAACTCAAAAATACAACTAACATACTGAAAATAGTAACGATTAGGCTTTCTAAAAAACTAATTTCAGTTAGCATTTATATCACCTCTTATACAGGTAAGTTTCCGTGCTTCTTCCTAGGTCTACTATCTCTCTTTGATTCTAGCATATCAAAAGCAGAAATAAGTCTAGGACGTGTTATGCTAGGTAGGATAACATCATCTACAAATCCTCTATGTGCCGCTGTATATGGATTAGCTACAGTATTTCTATATTCTTCAATCTTCTCTTGTCTTACGGCTATAGGATCCTCTGCGTTTGCAATATCTTTTTTAAATATGATATTTGCAGCTCCTTCTGGACCCATTACTGCAATTTCAGCTGATGGCCATGCATATACTTGGTCTGCTCCCAAATCCTTTGAACACATTGCTAGATAAGCTCCACCATAAGCCTTCCTTAAGATAAGAGTTACCTTAGGTACTGTAGCTTCACTATATGCAAATAGCATCTTTGCACCATGTCTAATGATTCCACCGTATTCTTGATCAGTACCAGGTAAAAATCCTGGAACATCAACTAAATTTAGAAGAGGTATATCAAACGCATCGCAGGTTCTAATAAATCTTCCTGCCTTATCAGATGCATTAATATCAAGACACCC
>CAZAJU010000036.1:0-11609 GCA_964485455.1 uncultured Tissierella sp. | reverse complement strand
AGCAGTTTGATTCTTTGTATGCATTCTTCATCAGTCTTATCTACAAAGTGAGCTACACCACTGGTCTTATTATGAGTTACGGCTCCTCCAAGGTCTTCCTGGCTTACTTCTTCACCAGTTACAGACTTAATTACTTGAGGACCAGTTATAAACATCATACTAGTCTTTTCTACCATGAAAATAAAGTCGGTCAAGGCTGGGGAATAAACAGCTCCACCTGCACAAGGTCCCATAATCACAGATATTTGCGGTATTACTCCTGAAGATATAGTATTTCTATAGAATATCTTACCGTATCCAGATAGAGCATCTACACCTTCCTGTATTCTTGCACCACCCGAATCGTTCATACCAATAATAGGCGCTCCCATCTTTAGTGCCATATCTTGGATCTTGCATATCTTAGCAGCATGCATTTCACCTAAGGATCCTCCCACCACTGTAAAATCCTGAGCATATACAAATACCAATCTGCCATCAACTGTTCCATATCCAGTTACAACACCATCTGCAGGCGCATCTAAGTTTTCCATATCAAAGTTGACAGATCTATGTCTTACATACTTATCAATTTCAATAAAACTTCCTTCATCTAATAACAAGTCGATTCTCTCTCTAGCAGTAAGCTTTCCAGACTGATGTTGCTTTTCAATCCTCTTTTCCCCTCCGCCTTGTTTGATCTTTTCACTAGCGGCAAGAAACTTTTCTATATTCTCTCTCATTTATTAACCTCCAAATTAATTCTTCATTCTCTTTCACTGATTTCGATTAATACACCATTTGATGACTTTGGATGGATAAAAGCAATCTTAGCTCCACCAGCACCCAACCTAGGCTTCTCATCAATAAGCCGTATTCCTTGGGCCCTAAGTTCCTCTAGGGCTTTTTCAATATCATCTACTCTAAAGGCTATATGGTGAAGCCCTTCTCCTCTTTTTTCGATAAACTTGGCAATAGCTCCTTCTTCGGATGTAGACTCTAAAAGTTCGACCTCTGTCTCCCCTATAGGTAAAAATGCTGTGATTACATTTTGGTCTACTACTTCTTCTTTACCTTCGCACTTAATACCCAAAACACCTTCATAAAACTTCAAGGATTCCTCAATACTTTTTACTGCAATACCAATATGATCTACTCTTGATATTTTCATTTTGACCTCCTAGCTTTTATGAACAACTAACACTACATAACGAACCCAAAGTGAGTTCATTATCACTGCTAGATATTCATAGGTTTATTTTGATCACCTCCTTAATAATTTTTAAATAGGCTTATAAAGCAGCTAGCTAATTATTGATTAAATCAACTATTTTATCCTTAGCTGTATAAGGATCTAGTTTCTTTTCTGTAACAGCCTTGGCCAGACTATCCAAAAGATCCTTCTCTATAGCTTTTTCCATTACAATTCTGATTAATTCATCTTGAGCCAGCTCAATAAGCTCCTGCCTATTATTTCTCATCCTTCTATTATTAAGCTCTCCACTTTCTTCAAGAAGTCTTTTATGATCCATTATAGCTTTCAAGAGTTCTCCTATCCCTTGATTTTTTCCTGAAGCAACCTTTAATACGGGTGGGCGATAAGAATTTCTATCATTTAAATCTAAATTAAGTTCCAACTCCAGCTTAGTCTTATCCGCTCCATCTAAATCGGATTTATTTATGGCAAAAATATCCGCTATTTCCATAGTCCCAGCTTTAATAGCTTGTATATCATCTCCCATATTAGGCACCATAATCATAACTACAGTATCTGCAGTCTTTACTATATCTATTTCCGATTGGCCAACTCCTACAGTTTCTATAAATATATAATCACATCCATATATATCTAAAGCCCTAACAGCTCCTCTGGTGGCCTTTGACATACCTCCTAGGGAACCTCTTGTGCCCATGCTCCTTATGAATACATCCTTATCTAGTGATAAATCATTCATTCTAATTCTATCTCCTAGAATTGCGCCTCCACTAAAGGGACTAGTAGGGTCAATAGCTATAATTCCAACCCGCTTGTTTTCCTTTCTTAAAGCCTTAGTAAGCTTATCTGTTAAAGTTGACTTTCCTGCTCCAGGAGAACCTGTAATACCTACAACATATGCTCCCTTAGATTTATTATATAGCTTCTTTATAAGTTCAAAGGCTTCTATTTCGTTGTTTTCTAACATTGATATCAGTCTTGCACAGGCTCTCTTATCGCCGGCTAATATTCTCTCTTCAATGTTCAAATACAGCACCACCCATTTATGTATTAGGTATAATCATTTACTTTTTTAGGTTTTTTTGAATAAAATCTACTATATCAGATGTTACAGTGCCAGGCGTAAATATAGCCTCAATACCTTGCTCCTTCAACCCCGGGATATCATCATCAGGAATTACTCCACCGCCTATAACCAGTATATCCTCTGCACCTTCCTCAATTAATAACTTTACCACCTTTGGAAACAAGTGATTATGAGCACCTGATAATATACTCATAGCAACCACATCTACATCCTCTTGAATAGCAGCTGCAACTATTTGTTCTGGCGTCTGTCTTAATCCTGTATAAATAACCTCCATACCAGCATCTCTCAAGGCCCTAGCTACAACCTTAGCGCCCCTGTCATGTCCATCCAAACCCGGCTTGGCAACTAGAACTCTAATAGGTCTGCTCATATATTTTTCCTCCTATCTATATATAGCTCAAATACATGAAATTATAGAATTACCGACTGCTCATATTCACCAAATACTTTTCTTAAAACATTGCAAATCTCACCTAAAGTAGCATAGGATTTAACAGCATCTAATATATAAGGCATTAGATTTTCATCTGTAGATGCCTTTTCTTCAAGGATACTTAGAGTTTCACTTACCTTCTGATTATCTCTTTCGGCTTTTAATTTAGCAAGCTTCTCCTTCTGCCCTATCTCTACCTGAGGATCAATCCTTAACAAGTCCTTTTTAGCCTCTTCTTTAACGGTAAACTTATTTACACCAACTACTATTTGCTCTTTAGCTTCAATTTCCATCTGATACTTATATGCAGCATTCTGAATTTCCTTTTGAATATATCCACTCTCAATAGCCTTAGGAGCCCCTCCTAAAGCATCTATGCTTTCAATATATTTTATAGCCTGTTCTTCTAAGCTATTTGTAAGACTTTCAATATAATATGAGCCAGCCAGCGGATCTATGGTCTCAGTTACACCTGATTCATAGCCAACTATTTGCTGTGTCCTAAGGGCTATTCTTACGCTATCTTCTGTTGGTAATGCCAATGCCTCATCTCTTGAATTGGTATGAAGACTTTGAGTTCCTCCGAGAATTGCTGCCAGGGTCTGAATTGTCACCCTAATAATATTATTATCAGGTTGCTGAGCAGTCAATGTAGAACCTGCTGTTTGAGTATGGAACTTAAGCTGCATTGATTTCGGGTTCTTTGCATTAAACCTTTCCTTCATTATCTTAGCCCATAGCCTTCTTGCTGCCCTAAACTTTGCTATCTCTTCAAAAAGATTGTTATGAGAATTGAAGAAGAAAGAGAGCCTAGGTGCAAAATCATCTACATCCAAACCAGCCTTTATAGCAGCTTCAACATATGATATTCCATCTGCTAAAGTAAAGGCCACTTCCTGTGCTGCAGTTGAACCAGCCTCCCTAATATGATATCCGCTGATGCTTATTGTGTTCCACTGTGGAACCTCTTTAGAGCAGTATTCAAATATGTTCGTAATAAGTCTCATTGATTGCTCAGGAGGAAATATATAGGTCCCTCTTGCTATGTATTCTTTAAGTATATCATTTTGAATAGTACCTCTAAGTCTGTCAGGAGTAGTTCCTTGTTTTTCAGCCACTGCAATATACATGGCTAATAGAACACTGGCAGGCGCATTTATAGTCATAGATGTACTAACCTTTTCAAGAGGAATACCATCGAAGAGAATTTCCATATCTTTTAACGAATCTATGGCAACACCAACTTTTCCCACTTCACCTTCAGACAAACTATCATCTGAATCATAACCTATTTGAGTTGGAAGGTCAAATGCAATAGATAATCCAGTCTGACCTTGCTCTAGCAAATACTTATACCTTTGATTAGATTCTTCAGCATTTCCAAAGCCTGCATATTGTCTCATGGTCCAAAGACGGCCCCTGTACATTGTAGGTTGAACTCCTCTCGTAAAAGGATATTCACCAGGGAATCCTAGGTTCTCTTCATAATTCATCTCTCTAATATCTAAAGGTGTATAGAGTCTTTTAACCTCAATATCTGATGTTGTAGTAAACTTTTCCTTTCTTTCTGGAAACTTATTTATTGCTTTATTCAAATTGTTATTTTCCCAATCATCAAAAGAAGATTTTATGCCATTTAACTTTTTATCATCAAACATAATACAACCTCCCTCAAGGTTTATCCAACCAATTTATGTGCCTAACTTTATTATAGTAGAAGTTCATAACCTAATGCAATACAGGATTTAATGCCTAAATGAAAAGACAGGATAAACCTGTCTTTCAAATATTATTCTTCGCCAAGAAATAATCTTTCAAATTCCTTAGCATCTATAGTTTCCTTCTCTAAAAGTGCATTTGCAATTCTATGAAGTGATTCCAAGTTCTCACTTATTAATTTTTCTGCTCTTTGGTATGCTATATCTATCATATTTCTCATCTCGCGATCTATTGATGCTGCAACTTCTTCTGAATAATTTCTAGTTCTACCAAAGTCTCTTCCTACGAATACCTCTTCCTCATCAGTACCATAAGTCATAGGTCCTAGCTTTTCATTCATTCCATAGTGGGTTACCATAGATCTAGCAATCCTTGTAGCTCTTTCGATATCATTTTGTGCACCGGTACTTATATCATCCAGTATTAGAGCCTCAGCAACTCTTCCACCAAGAAGAGTAACTAATTTATCCTCCATTTGTCTCTTAGTTACAAAGCTTCTATCTTCATCTGGAATATAGGCCGTAAAACCACCAGCCATTCCCCTAGGAATAATAGTTACCATATGAACAGGGTCAGAGCCAGGGATAAGCCTTCCAGTTAATGCATGACCAGCCTCATGGTATGCAGTCAGCCTTCTTTCCTTATCGCTTACTACCTTACTCTTCTTTTCAGGACCAGCTTGAACCTTTATTGATGCTTCCTCTATTAAATTCATAGGAATTTTCTTCAGATTAAATCTAGCTGTTAACAATGCAGCCTCATTTACAAGATTCTCAAGATCTGCAGGAGTAAATCCGGGGGTTCTTTTGGCTACTACCTTTAAATCAACATTCTCTTCAAGAGGTTTATTTTTAGTATGAACATTAAGAATAGCTTCTCTGCCTTTGATATCAGGAAGTCCAACATAAATAGTTCTATCAAATCTACCTGGTCTTAAGAGTGCTGGATCAAGAATATCTGCTCGATTGGTTGCAGCCATAACGATGATTCCCTCATTTGTTGAGAATCCATCCATCTCAACTAGAAGTTGATTCAAAGTCTGTTCCCTTTCATCATGACCTCCACCTAAGCCTGCTCCTCTTCTACGTCCAACCGCATCTATTTCATCTATAAATACTATACATGGTGAATTCTTCTTAGCTTGTTCAAACAAATCCCTTACACGACTTGCTCCTACACCAACAAACATCTCCACAAAATCAGAACCTGAAATAGTGAAAAAAGGAACTCCAGCTTCACCAGCTACTGCTTTACTCAAGTAGGTTTTACCAGTTCCCGGAGGACCTACAAGCAGTACTCCTGTAGGGATTCTTGCGCCGATTTCAATATATTTTCTAGGATTCTTTAGAAAGTCAACAATCTCCATAAGCTCTTCCTTTTCTTCTTCAAGGCCAGCTACATCTGCAAATTTAACTAACTTTCCATCCTCTTCTTTAACCATCTTAGCTCGACTCTTGCCGAAGGACATAACTCTTCCTCCGCCACCACCTTGGGACTGTTGCATAAATACAAACCAGAATACTCCAAATACTAAAATAATCAACAATGTAGGCAGTAAGTCAATATACCAAGGTGTAGTTGGAGGTAGTTCTCCTCCTAACTGAAGCTGACCTGATTCCACTAATTCCTGAAGATAATCTGGGTATACGTGATCTTCAATAATTCCTGGTATAACTGTGGTGAATTCAGTTTCATCATCCAATCTACCCTTTAATACATTTCCATTCATGACAGCACTTACTACATTGCCATCGCGTATATTCTTTATTAATTCTGTTACATCCATTTCCTTAACAGTATTTACTTCAGTTCCAAACATGCTGACTCCAAACATGATTAACAAAACTATTAAGAGGTAAACACTTATGCCCTTAAAAAAACGTTTCAAACCTTACATTCCCTCCTTTATGCTAGATATATTGTCTAATTATAACATACCTAATTTTTCTAATCAATTAACTTCTATATACTTCTTCCTTTAAGGCTCCAACATAAGGTAGGTTTCTGTAATGTTCTGCATAATCTAGACCATATCCCACTACAAACTCATCTGGTATTTCAAAACCTTTATAATCAACATCAACCTCAACACTTCTTCTTTCAGGCTTATCTAAAAGGGTGCAGATTTTCACACTACTTGCTCCCCTCTTTTTTAGTATCTCAGTTAAGTAATTAAGTGTAAGTCCAGTATCTATAATATCCTCTACAATAAGAACATCCTTGCCTTCTACACTAAAATCAAGGTCCTTTACGATTCTTACTTCTCCAGTGGAGATTGTTGATTTCCCATAGCTAGAAACCGCCATAAAATCTATGGTAATAGGAAGTTTAATATTTTTAACTAAGTCAGCCATAAATAGAACTGCTCCCTTTAAAATCCCTATAACAACCAAGTCCTTATTTTCATAATCCTTTGTTATTGCTTCACCAAGCTCCTTAACCCTTCCTGCTATTGCTTCTTCACTGACCAAAACCTCTTTTACAAAATTCTCCATTTATAATCCTCCTAAATATTTGTATTCAACAACCAACATCTTTTTAGTCTTATGGGTAACTTTATGGATTTCACTAGTGGCATAGCCCATAATCCAAAGAATATTTTCATCATCTACTAAGAGAGGAATCCTATCCCTCAAATTCTTATCCACCTTATTGTCTATAAAATAATCTTTTACCTTTTTCGTGCCTTCAAGCCCATAGGGCTTAAACCTATCACCCTTTTTTCTATTTCTTATTCTTAAATTGCCTTTAATGGAGTCAATATCAAAGGACCTTATTCCTTTACCAGATACAATATTATTCCCCTCCACAACAGTTACATTAATATGTATACCCAGTGAATCAAACAAATTCTCACCTTCATGAATATAATGCACATATTCATTTGATTCTAATTCATTTATTTCCAAGTATAAATCTCCATATGATACCCTTCCTATTAATCCATCAGGCAGTTGGCACAGTTTACCAGTATCTTCTCTCATAAATAGCTCATCGAGTGAATCAATATGGACTTCAGCTATGCCCTGCAAATTACCCTTAAGTTTACGAACTGCTTTCCTTAAGATTCTTAATCGTATACACTTGTCTTCCTTGTTAAATAAGAAACTATCTAGAATTATACTATTTCCTAGCTCTTTTTTCACTACTAATTTATACTTTTTTTCTGCAATTTCTTGAAGATATGTAGCATCCAAATTTGCCGTACGAGATAGCCTCCATAATGTATCTATGATATTCGGATTGAAATTATCTTTAATATAAGGAAGTAGCTCAAGCCTTACTTTATTCCTATTGTAAATTGGAAGAAGATTTGTTTTATCCAAAACCGTTTCTATTCCTTCAGAATAAATATATTCTTCTATCTCCTCACGAGATATATTTAGAAGAGGCCTTATAATATCACCATATAAAAAATCCATACCTCTTAAACCGTCTAAACCAGTTCCTCTCATTATCCTCATAAGAAGTGTTTCACCCTGGTCATTCATATTATGAGCAACTGCTATTTTACCTCCGCCAATTGATTCTAGAATCTCTCTAAAGAATCCATATCTTAACTCCCGACCTGCTTCTTCGTCAGTAATCCTATTTTCCCTAGCATAAGCTTCCATATCAACATCTCTATAGTGAAAGCAAACACCTAGCTCTTTAGCCTTTTGCTCAACAAAAATACGGTCAGATAATGCATCCGTTCCTCTTACCCCATGATTTACATGGCAAACAACAATATTGAACTGAAGACCCTTTCTTAATTCCAGCAAAAGATATAGTAGAGCCATTGAATCAGGCCCTCCTGAAACTCCAACTACAATATTATCCATTTCAGATATAAGATTATATTCCTTGATATTGTTTAAAACCTTATTAATCATCCCATCACCTAAATATTAATATACCCCAAAAACATACAAAAGCCAACCGGCTTTTACCTAAAATAGGGGAGACCTAAAGTCTCCCCTATTTTAATTTACATTCCTCCAAACTTTTGTTACTACAACAGTCATATCATCTATTATTTCATTATTACTTGCTATTCTAGCAATTTGAAGTATTTCATCTGCTATTGCCTGTGGATTCTGTGATTTTAATCCCTCAATAACACCTTTCATCCAACTTTCAGGGTTATGGTTTTTCTCTTGATTAGACTCTAAAACCCCATCAGACATCATAACAATAATATCCCCATCCTCTATGCTCTCATCATATAGGTTAAAATCGATATCTTTTAAAAGACCAATAGGTAGCGATTGGGAATTTATCATTCTCACTCCTTCTCTACCCTTAATAAATGTAGGAGATGCGCCTGACTTTATAGAATGAAGCTTTCCTTTATAAAGATCTATAAAAGATAAATCCATTGTAGTAAATAACTCAAATGATGTGCTGGTTCTTAGGATATCATTGATGGTCTTTATGGTCATTTCCTTATCCATATTCAATTCCATCATCTTCTCTAGAATCTCTATTGCTTTAGCACTTTGAGTGCTCGCTCTCTTTCCCGTTCCCATTCCATCACTGATAGCTACAAAGGAAGTAGATTGAACCTCTCCAAATGTAAAATTATCTCCAGAAATACCATTTTCATGATTTGGCAAAACAGCTGCCCTTGTTAAGGAGCTAAATCTATTGGTTCTAATTAGTCTTAAGGTGTTTGTGTTTTCCAACAATCCAATTGTATAATCAGTTGTGATTGGATATCCTAAAGCTTGAGAGACTATTCTTGTAATTTTTTCAACTCGATCAACGGTATTTTTAGTAGAAAATTCTAAATATATCTCAACATCATTCTCTTTTACTTGAGCTACCACAACGTCCTTTATATCAATTCTTTTATTTTTAATTTCCTTCTCAAGTAATCCCTCTAGCTCTTCATTAAATGTTGAATTGCTATATATATCTACGTCCATGCTCTTAATAGTTCTACTAAGACCCTCTAACTGTTCAATAAGAACCTGTCTTTGTTCCTTTAATCTATCATTAAACACCTTTTTTTCTTGATATTTTGAATAAGCCTTATCTACATAGATTCCAAGGTCTTCATCATTTGCACAAAAGTCCAATATATCCTTGATTTTACTTTCCTTGTTCTCTACATCACTTTCCATAACTCCTAATGCTGTAAATATTGAATAATAAGTAGTATAATAGCTTTTTTTCCAACAGTCATCATGCAATAAGCAAGCACTACACTTTTCAGCAATTATGTCATCCACTATTGTATAAACCCCATAGCTTGAAAATACATCATCATCTTCAACTGTACTATTAAAGGTAGAAGCTAGTGAATCTAGGAGTCCAGACATATCTCTAAATCTTTTTCCAATAAGCTCAAACCTTCTGTTTTCAAAATTCTTTCTTACTTTAGACTCAGGCTTAAATATAGTGGTAATATATCCTTCTAGTCTAGTATAAATTAGCAAAAAAACCACTGAAGAAATCAATAATTCCTTATAAGCTAAAAAGCTTGTACCTAAGCCGTTAACATAAAAGCTTATTATTCCATTTCCTAAAATAAACCCTATTATGGAGCCACTCTTGCCTAGGTCCCTAAAAAGACCTGAAAGGAGTCCACCTACACCTAGTATCGCTATTATAAATGGCATTTCTACATTGGATATGTAAGCTATCATCCCTAGTAGAATTCCCGTCATACCTCCCGCATAGACACCCTGGTTAAAACTTATTAAGAGAATAGCCAAAATACTAATAATATTCTTTACGGATGCACCAAATATACTAAGGTTGTTAATTCCCGAAAGCACAAGTGCCATAGTAACAAAACTGCAAATCATCTTTTCATTTGTGATATCCTTACTTCCTAAATCCTCAATTGGCATACTAAATGAAAATACATAGGTCATAGTAAACACTAGAATTCCCTCAAATATTAGTAGGATCATGTCATAAATTAACAAGGTATTTCCAAAGGTCAATGCTACTAATTTAATAAATGTAAATATTCCTGCTACTATAAAGGATGCCTTTACAAGAGAATACTTATTATTGTCCTTGTATCTAGTAAAAAAGTTATAGATTGCAAATACACTTAAATAGTAGGCAACCCCCTTTATTCCTAGGGAGGTTAGGGTACCCAGCATAGAGCCAAATACTATACCTTTATTTTCCTTCTTAAATATTAAACAAGCTCCTATAAATGCAATCCCAAAAGGATATAGCTTGTCCAAAACACTTACCCTACCCAGTAAAAAACTAACTGTAATCCATATAAAAGCCTTCCAATCCATTTTTATATCCAGCTTACTCTTAGATAAAACAGATTCCATTTTAGCCAATGTACTCACTCCTTTGTTTTCTTGTCCTCATATTACCAAAATCTAAAAATAAAATTTGTCAATATGGGTCTTGAAAATCAAGAGTTTTCAGCCAAAAATAAGGCTAACCACCTATAACCTTAAGTTAAAATTCTAAAAGTTAAACTTTGCATGCATAATTCCAGAAATGTGTAAATCAAAGGAATCCAATCCTCAGGTCACATTTTTACCTTTAAATGTAGATTTATGTAATGACTTGTTTGAATAAGAGCAATCAGGTTTAAATTTCTAAATGGACATAAAAAAAACCGGTATATCCGGTTTTTTATTAATCCATACTTCCTACTTTTCTAGATTTCATACCACTACTTCTTTTGTTGTCTCTAGTTTTTATCTGATTCATTTTTTCATTGCTATCCTTTAAAAAGCTGTTTAGCTTATCTTCAAAAGACATAAACTTTTGTTTATCATCTGGCTTATTCCATTCAATATCAGCTGGCTTATTTGACTTAGGCTTGGCTTGTCTTATAGATAAACTAATCTTTCCTTCTTTTGAAATGGATAATATCTTTACCTTGACCTTTTGATCTTTCTTTAAGTAATCTGCTACCTTCTCTACATAATCATGAGATATTTCAGAGATATGAACAAGTCCACTTTTTCCTTCAGGCAGTTGAATAAAAGCACCAAAATTGGTAATTCCAGTGACAGTACCCTCAACTATTTCTCCAACAACTACGGACATAAACTAATGACTCCTCCTTAAACAATATAAATATTAATAGCAATTGACTTGCAATTGCACATCTTTGTATTGAGAACTAATTCTCTTTATTAGATTCAGTATATATCAGATAAATAATATTGTCAATTAATTATCATCTTTGAAAACATCAA
>CAZAJU010000035.1:0-21728 GCA_964485455.1 uncultured Tissierella sp. | reverse complement strand
TTTAAGAAATTTATGTTGTTGATTTTTTAACTAATTTGTAATACTATTGTTATAACGAGTATTTTTACGAGGTAATGATACCCTGCCTCGTTTCAGTGGTGTGAAGAAATTGCTATGCAATTTCTACTAATACTTAAGATTATTAAATTGGAGGTAATAGGATGAATATTTTAGTAATTAACTGTGGAAGTTCTTCTTTAAAATATCAATTAATTGATATGAATGGAGAAGCAGTACTAGCTAAGGGTTTAGTTGAAAGAATAGGAATTGAAGGTTCAAGAATTAAACATGACACAACTGGTAAAGATAGAGTAGTAATCGAAGAGCCAATGAAGGACCATAAAAGAGCACTAGAATTAGTTCTTAATGCTGTAGTTCATGCAGAATATGGTGCAATAAAGTCCCTTGATGAAATAAATGCAGTAGGACATAGAGTAGTTCATGGTGGGGAAGACTTTGCAGAATCTGTAATTATTGATGAAAAGGTTATGGCTGCTATAGAAAAGAATAGTGAATTAGCACCACTACATAATCCACCTAATATCATAGGAATCAATGCATGTAAAGAGCTTATGCCTACTACTCCAATGGTTGCTGTTTTCGATACAGCTTTCCATCAAACTATTCCAGCAGATAACTATATATATGCTATTCCTTATGAATATTATGAGAAATATAAGATTAGAAGATATGGTTTCCACGGAACATCCCATAAGTATGTTTCACAAAGAGCAGCTGAAATGTTAGGTAAGGATATTAAAGATCTTAATATAGTTACTTGTCACTTAGGAAATGGTTCAAGTGTTACTGCAGTTCAAGGCGGAAAATCTATGGATACATCCATGGGATTCACACCACTTGAGGGACTTGCAATGGGTACAAGATCAGGAGATATAGACCCAGCTATAATACCATTTATAATGGATAAAGAGAATCTTACTTTTGATGAAGTAAACAATATGCTAAATAAGAAATCAGGTGTACTAGGGGTTTCTGGTATAAGCAGTGACTTTAGAGATCTTGAAATCGCTGAAGAAGAAGGAAATGTTAGAGCAAAACTTGCACTTGATATATTTGCAAATAGAGTAAAAAAATATATAGCAGCATATGCAGCTCAAATGTGCCGCATAGATGTTTTAGTATTTACAGCAGGAATTGGTGAAAATTCTGATTCAATGCGTGCAAGAATTTGTGAAGGCCTTGAGTGTTTAGGCATAAAAGTAGCTAATGAACTTAACGACGGTGTAAGAGGTGTTGAAAAAGTAATAAGCAAGGATTTAACTGCTACAACAGTAATGGTTATTCCTACAAACGAAGAATTAATGATAGCAAGAGATACTTTAGAGTTAGTATCTAATAGATAATTCTTGACAAAATCAAACCTCCTTATTATAATGTTATTTGGTAGTTTATGAGGTGAAACAATGAAATACGATTTGACTAGTTTTTTTGATGGAGAAGAATATGCATATAAGATGGAAGGTGAGATTCATAACGTTCCATCTTTAGAATCAGGTCATATTATTGAACCAATAAAATATAGTGGAAAAATATATAAAGTAGATGGCAATCCAGAACTTTATATTGATATTCAATATAAATATGAAGATTCCTGTAGTAGATGCCTTAAACCCACTACTCAAGTACTTACCACTGTTTTATCAGGAAAACTAATGACTAACAAAGGGAAGTATAATGATGAGGACGAATCAGAGGAGATCTTCTTCTATGAAGATGATCAATTAAATCTTGAGGAATATATTTGGAGTCAGATTGTTAGCTCCCTACCAATGAAAACCCTATGTAGCAATGATTGCAAGGGATTGTGCCCTGTTTGCGGCGTAGATTTGAATAACCAATCCTGCAATTGTATGGAAAATGCAGTTGATCCAAGATTGGAAAAGTTAAAGGAACTTTTTCCTAAGAAATAAGGAGGTGTTGTAAATGGCAGTGCCAAAGAGAAAAACTTCAAAACAAAGAAAAAACAAGAGAAGAGCTTCATCTTATAGGCTTAATAAAGCTACTGTAGTAGAATGTCCACAATGTCATGAAACAAAACAACCACATAGAGTTTGTCCAAATTGTGGCTATTACAAGAACAGAGAAGTTATTGTTGTTGAATAAAAAAGATAGTGATTAACTTCACTATCTTTTTTTTACATATTAAGACTAATTTCACATTTGCTTTTAAGAAAGAGAGTACATAGTAATTTGACCCCTCACTGAAAATATAAAATTATTTCAAAATTTGGAAAGGAGGAATAATATGAGAATAATCGTTGATGCAATGGGCGGTGACAATGCTCCTTTAGAAATAATAAAGGGATGTGTTGAAGCAGTAAACGAATATGGTATTAAAGTACTTCTTGTAGGAAAAATCGATGAACTTGATAAGGAACTTAAAAAATATAAATATCCAAAAGAGAACATTGAAATTCTTGGTGCACAAGATATTATAACAAATTATGATGATCCTGCCCTATCCATAAGGCGTAAGAAGGATAGCTCTATGGTAGTGGGCTTGAATGCATTAGTTGAAGGCTTAGGGGATGGATTTATTTCAGCAGGGAATACGGGTGCACTTCTTGCAGGAGGCCTTTTTATTGTGAAAAGGATTCCAGGAATTGATAGAGCAGCTTTGACTAGTATTTATCCAACTACTAAAGGAATGTCCTTGTTAGTAGATGCAGGTGCAAATGTAGACTGTAAGCCTGAATACCTAAGACAATTTGGGATAATGGGATCAATTTACGCTGAGAAGGTTATGTTAAAATCTAATCCGACTGTAGGCTTGGTAAACATAGGAATAGAAGAAGGCAAAGGCAATCAGCTTTCAAAGGAAGCTTATGCTTTGCTTAAAGACACAAATCTTAATTTTATAGGAAATGTAGAGGGCAGGACCATACCTAGTGGAGAAGCTGATGTAATTATAGCAGATGGTTTTGTTGGGAATGTAATTCTTAAGCTTACAGAAGGGATGGCTATTTCTATTTTTTCACATCTTAAGAAAGCACTGCTTAGCAATACGAGGTCCAAATTAGGAGCGATGCTTCTTAAACCCAAACTAAATGAGATGAAAAAGCTAATGGATTACAGAGAAATTGGAGGTGCACCACTTCTTGGATTAAGAAAGCCTATTGTAAAGGCTCACGGCAGTTCTGACTCCTTAGCTTTCAAAAATGCCATTAGACAGTTGATTTCGTTTGTTGAAAAGGATGTAGTTAAAACCATTACGGATAATTTAAGTTCCAAAATAGAAGAACTGTAGCAAATGACTCAAGTTTTCAATTGGAGGTAAGTTGGTGAAATCGGAAGACCAAAAAAGGATGTATTTAGAAGAATTACAAAATAATTTAGGATATCATTTTAACGATATTGAGCTGTTAGAAACTGCATTGACACATAGCTCCTATGCAAATGAAAATAAGCTTCATGTAAGTAAATGCAACGAAAGGTTGGAGTACTTAGGAGATACAATCGTGAACCTTGTAACAAGTGAGTATTTATATAATAAATATCCTTTTTATCCTGAGGGCGAGTTGACAAAAATAAGAGCAAAGGTTGTATGTGAGCCATCTCTAGCATTTATAGCTAGAAAAATGAACTTGGGTAAATACCTATATCTAGGAAAAGGAGAAGAAGCTACCGGAGGAAGGAACAGAGAATCCATTTTGGCAGATGCTAGTGAGGCAGTAACGGGAGCCATATTTCTAGATAGTAATTATGAGACAGTTAGAAATTATCTGTTGGTGAATTTTGAATCTGACATTGTTGATGCAGTAGCTAAAGGCGATTTATTTGTAGACTATAAGACAGAACTTCAGGAAAGGCTTCAAAAGGTTACAAAGGGAAAGGTAGAATATATTGTTATGAAGGAAGAAGGTCCAGATCATAATAAGTTATTCTACATGGATGTTACCATTAATAAACAGACTATTGGTTCTGGAATCGGAAGAAATAAAAAGGAAGCAGAACAGATGGCTGCTAAGGAAGCCCTAATACTAATGGGTGAAGACTATGCCTAAACATTATATAATACCAATATTTGTTCCGCATTTTGGCTGCCCTAATGACTGTGTATTCTGCAACCAGAAGAAGATAACTGGACTTTCAACAAACGTAAAGGTTGAAGATGTTGAAAATATTATACTTACTCATTTAACATATTTTCGAAAAGACGCTTTTATTGAGGTAGCCTTTTATGGAGGTAGTTTTACAGCTATTGATATGGATATTCAAAAGGAACTATTAAAAATCCCATATGAATATAAAAACAGAGGTATCATTAATGAAATTCGTCTTTCTACAAGGCCCGATGCAATTAACGAGGAGATTCTTAACAACTTAAGGAGTTTTGGAGTTGACACAATAGAATTAGGGGTTCAATCTTTAGATGAAGATGTTCTAATGGCAAGTGACAGGGGTCATTCTGCCTCTGTCGTTTATAGAGCAAGCAATCTTATTAAGGAATATGGTTTTAACTTGGGACTTCAAATGATGGTTGGACTTCCTGGGGACAATATGGAAAAATCTCTAAGAACATGTATTGAGTTTATAAAGCTTAAGCCATATTGTGTTAGAATTTATCCTACCCTAGTTATTAGTGGTACCCATCTTGAGAAGGATTATAAGAATAATATCTATAAGGCCTTAGAACTTAATGAGGCTGTAGAACAATGTACCTTGCTTTTGATGTTGTTCCATCTTAATAATATTAACGTAATCAGGGTAGGGCTTCAACCTACTGAAAATATACAGTTGGGAAGAGAGGTAATTGCAGGACCATTCCATCCAGCTTTTAGGCAGTTGGTTGAATCCAACATTTACAAGATATTAATTGATTACCTATTAGTGGATAAGGATATTTCAACTAATAAAGAGGAATTGATAATTGAGGCTAATAGGTCTGAAATATCCTATATCTCTGGTCAAAAGTCATCAAATATAAACTATTGGAATAAGAAATATGGATTTAGAAAAGTAAAGATATACGAAAAAGCATTATTGTCCAATCATATCAACATTACAATCGGAAATTATTATGATAAAATAAATATATATGAATTGATGGATAAATATCTAAAAAATCATCAATTAATTAAGAAAATTGAGGGTTTCTAGTAACAGGAGCCCTTTAACTATGATGAGGTGGTAGCCTTGTATTTAAAAAAGGTTGAAATTCAAGGGTTTAAATCCTTTGCTGATAAGACAGAAATTGAATTTAAAAATGAAGTAACTGCCATAGTGGGTCCGAATGGTAGTGGTAAGAGTAATATTTCTGATGCCATTAGATGGGTTCTAGGGGAGCAAAGCATTAAAAGCTTAAGAGGAAGCAAGATGGAGGATGTAATATTTGCAGGTACAGACTCTAGAAGAGCTTTGGGGTATGCTGAAGTGACTATAACATTCAATAACGAGAGTGGAATGATACCTATAGATTATATGGAAGTAGCCGTTACAAGAAGGATGTTCCGTTCAGGTGAAAGTGAATTTTATATAAATAAGAACTCATGCAGGCTAAAAGATATTAGAGAGCTATTTATGGACTCGGGAATCGGAAAAGATGGTTATTCAATTATAGGCCAGGGAAGAATAGAAGAAATACTATCTAATAGGCCTGAGGACAGAAGAAATATCTTTGAAGAAGCAGCTGGTATTATAAAATTTAGAAGTAAAAAGGAAGAAGCTGAAAGAAAGCTTGAAAAAACTGAGGCTAATATAGTAAGAATCAAGGATTTAATTTATGAGGTATCAAATCAAAAGGATGTACTTCAAGGTGAATCGGAGAAGGCTGAAAGATTTACAAAATTATATGGAAGGCTTAGATATTTAGAGGTAAATCTATTTATAAGAGAAGTAAGAAAGCTAGAACAACAGATTAAAGATGCTAGATTGGAAAAAGAAAAGCTAAGCTCTGATTTATCCATTATTGAAGAGGAAAAAAATCAAATAGAGGGAAAGTACAATCTATTAAAATCCAATATTGAAAATATGGAGAAGGAAATAGAGGATTCTAGAACTATAAAATTCGATAGAATCCAAGCTTTTGAGTCAAATAGAAATGGTTTAAATTTATTGGCTGAAAAAGAGGGATTTCTAAAGAAGGACCTTATAAGGCTTAAACAAGAAAAAGAAGAAAATTCAAAGAATATAGAAGATATATTAATTTTTATAGATGATATTGAGGTAAAGCTCCAGGAATTAGAGATAAACTTAGTATCTCTGATTAATGAAAGAAATAAAAAACAAGAGGAATTAAAAGCTTATGATGAATTAGTCTTAAATGAAGAAGCCATATTGAATGAGGATAAGAATAATATAATGAGCCTTTTCAATAGCGCATCCGACAAGAAAACTGAAATCAACTCTATTAAATCTCTAAAGCTTAACAACTCTAAAAGAATTGATGAGTTAAACAGAGAATCCAACTTATATAAGGATAAACTGGATAATCTAGTTCTAAAGGAAAATGAGCTTAAGGAAGAAAACAATGAATTATTTAAGAACTTAGAAGAAGAAAAGGGTCGCTTAAATTTATTGAATAAGGATAGGACAGGTATTCTTAATGAGTTGGGGGATATAGATAAGCTATTAAGGTCTCAGCAAATGAAGCTCAATGGACTTCAAACCAATTTCAACCTATATAGTAATATGGAATCAAGCTATGAGGGATATTATAAAAGTATAAAGACCCTTATAAAGAACATCGAAGTAGATCATACTTTTAAGAAAGGCTTTGTTGGAATTGTAGCGGATTTGTTAAGTGTAGAATCTATTTACTCTAAAGCAATTGACATAAGTTTAGGTAGTAGTGCCCAGAACGTTGTAGTTGAAACTGAAATGGATGCTAAGAAATTCGTTGGCTTCCTTAAGGATAAAAAAGCTGGTAGAGCTACTTTCCTTCCCCTAAGTGTTATTAAGGGTAAAACTATTAACTTAGATGCTCGATTGAAAGAAGAGTATAATATTCTTGGCCTAGGTCATGAACTAATAAAATACGATAAAAACTATAAAGAAATATTTGAGTTTCTTTTAGGTAGAACTATTATAGTAAAAGATATGGATTCAGGTATAAGACTTGCAGGTAAGCAAGGACACATATATAGAATCGTAACACTTGATGGAGAAGTTCTAAATTCAGGAGGCTCCATAACAGGCGGTAGCTTTGGAAATGAGTCTTTAAGCTTAATAAGTAGAAAAAGCAAACTAGAAGAACTTAAGTCTGAAATTATAGGATTAGAAAAGGAAATATTATCTTCAGAAGATATCAGAGCTTCTATAATAAAGAAATCTGAAATAATAGAATCCAAGATAAACACAAGTGAAAAGAACATAAAAGATATTGATCTAAAAACAATTCAGTTAAATAATAGCATTAATTTAAATGCAAATGAAATTAAGAGAATAAATATAGACTTAGATAAAAATAGATTAGAAATGGATTCTCTTGTGGAGGAAACAGAAAGTTTTAGTTCAAATTTAATGGAATTGGAGACTGCCTTTGATAAAATTCAAAAGGAAATAGAGGATGTAAAGAATCGATCCGAATCTAATACTACTAAGATTTCTGAACTGAAAAATATTCGAGATAGAGTAAATAAGGATTTAACAGAACTTATAATTCAAATAAATGGATTGGAAAATTCAAAATTATCCTTGCAAGATCAACTTAAGAATCATTTAAGCACTAAGGATGTCTTAAATAGTGGACAAATTGAAAAGGACAGGAATATAAGGTCCATTGAAGATGAAATAAATAGTATATCATTAAAAAAGTTTGACCTTGAAGAACAAGTCAAACTCTATAATGAATCTGAAGAAGAATTGTCCCAGAAACTGGATTCTTTGATTCAAAAGAAGGACAATTATATGAAAACCTTCTATGAAGAACAGGATAGGTTAAAGATTATTAATATTAGAATATCTGAATTAGAAAAACAGATGGGTGCCTTAGATGTTAAATTGGCAAGATACGAGCTTCAATTGGAGAATACCCATACAAGGCTTATTGAAGATTATGAACTTACATTTGAGGATGCAGTAAAACTTGAAAGGGATATAGAGAGTTTGCAGAAAGCCCAGGTTGAAGTTAGAGAACTTAAGGAAGAAATCAAATCCATAGGAAATGTTAATATTTCATCAATAGAGGAGTATAAAAACATTTGTGAAAGATATGAATTTATCACAAATCAACATGAGGATTTAATTCTTTCTAAGGATAATTTAAGGGAAGTTATAAAGGATATGGAGAAACAAATGAGACTACAGTTTGTGGAATCCTTTGAAGAGATAAACAAAAATTTCGCTGAAGTTTTCTCTTGTTTATTCAACGGTGGGAAGGGCTCATTGGAATTGGAAGAAGGAGAGGATATATTAAAATCTGGAATTGAAATAAAGGTTCAGCCTCCTGGTAAAAAGCTTCAAACCCTTTCCCTTTTATCAGGTGGTGAAAAGTCCTTGACTGCAGTAGCTCTTCTATTTGCAATCTTAAGGACTAAGCCTTCGCCGTTTTGTATACTAGATGAGATAGATGCTGCCTTAGATGAGGCTAACATAAGCAGATATACAAATTATCTAAAAAGTATTAACGACAATACTCAATTTATTCTAATAACCCACCGAAAGACAACTATGGAAATCGCCGATGTGCTATATGGAGTAACCATGGAGGAAGAAGGAGTAAGCAAACTGATTTCTATAAAACTTAAAAGTAATTTAGTAGAAGCTAGCTAGGAGGAATATTATGTTTGATTGGTTTAAGAAAAAGATAAAGAAACAAGAAGAACAGGTAGAACAAGAATCAAATCTTGATGAATTCTTAGAAGGAGAAAAATATGACTCTTTTGGTGCTGAATCAGAAGAAGTAATAGATCAGGACCTTCAAGATGAAATTTCCCTTGAAGATTTGGAAAAAGAAGCAATGTTATATAAACTAGAGGATGAGGAAGAAAAGGGAGTAATCATTGAAGAACAAGAGAGTATTCTAGAGACAGAAGATGAAACTAAGGATATAGTAGAAGAAATTAGAGAAGAAGTAGTTGAAGAAGTAGCTAATGTAGAGGAAGTAATTGAAGAACCTGTAAAGAAATTGAATTTTTTTGAAAAGCTTAAGAATGGGCTTACTAAAACTCGAAAGGATATGTCCAATAAGATAGAGGGCATCCTAAATTCATATAAAAAGGTTGATGAAGAATTATTTGATGATTTAGAAGAGGTTCTTGTAACAGCTGATGTAGGTATGAATACCACTATGGAGATTATAGATAGATTAAGAAATAGGGTAAAACAAGAAAAAGTAAATGATCCTCAAGAAGTTAAGGAACTTTTGAAAGATGAGATTAGAAAGCTAATGAAGGAATCTGTAGAGGATAACGAATTAAAACTTGAACCATACCCTGCGATTCTTTTAGTAGTTGGAGTAAATGGTGTAGGTAAAACCACAACTATTGGTAAACTTTCTAACACCTTGAGACAGGAAGGTAAAAAAGTTTTGATAGCTGCAGGAGATACCTTTAGAGCAGCTGCAATAGAACAGCTAGAGGAATGGAGTAAGAGAAGTAAGGTGGAGTTCATTGCTCATACAGAAGGAGCAGACCCTGCTGCTGTAATATTTGATGGAATACAAGCAGCAAAAGCTAGAAATACTGATGTATTGATATGCGATACAGCTGGAAGACTCCATAATAAATCCAATCTTATGAATGAATTGAACAAGATATTTAGAGTAGTGGAAAGAGAATATCCAAATGCTACTAAGGAGGTTCTTCTAGTATTGGATGCTACTACTGGCCAAAATGCAATTAATCAAGCAAAAGTCTTTAAGGAAGTGGTTAATATTTCAGGTGTTGCTCTTACAAAATTAGATGGAACTGCAAAAGGTGGAGTTATAATTGCACTTCAAACTGAACTAGGTCTTCCTGTTAAATTGGTAGGAGTTGGTGAAAAGATTGATGACTTACAGCCTTTTAACGTAGATGATTTTGTAGAAGCAATCTTTAATTAGTTGTTGACAAAGGAAAATATATATATTAGAATATAATGTGTCAAGTTAATAGCTTGACACTATTATGTTTATGGTGATAAAATGATTAAGTTAGTTGAGATTGGGATACTGTTCGATTTTTATGGAAAGTTATTAAGTGAAAAACAGTATCAAGCTGTTGAATTATATTATATTCACGATTTATCCCTTGCAGAAATAGGAGAGGAACTCAATATAACGAGACAGGGAGTCTTTGATACTCTAAAAAGGTCTGAACAAAAGCTATACCACTATGAAGAAATACTGGGTCTTGTTGAGAAATTCAATAAAAGCCATAATACAATAAGAGAAATCCTAAAGATTACTAAAGAGCTTCAAGTTTACGGAAAAGAAAATAGCAACAAATTTATTAAAGATAAGGCTCGTGAAATTGAAGAGATTGGATTAGAAATATTGGAATAGGCAGGAGGATTAATATGGTTTTTGAAAGCTTGTCAGAAAAGCTTCAAAGTGCCTTAGGAAAATTAAAAGGTAAAGGAAAGATTTCTGAAAAGGACTTAGACCTTGCCATGAGGGAAGTAAGGCTCGCATTATTGGAAGCTGATGTTAACTTTAAAGTAGTAAAGGATTTTATTAAAACTGTTAAGGAAAGAGCTCTTGGCTCGGAGGTTATGGAAAGTTTAACTCCAGGTCAACAGGTCATTAAGATAGTAAATGATGAATTAACTAGGCTTATGGGAGAAAAAGAATCAAAGATTAGTTTTGCATCATCACCACCCACAGTAATACTTATGTGTGGACTTCAAGGTGCTGGTAAAACTACCACAACCGGTAAGCTTGCTTTTAACCTTAAAAAACAGAACAAGAGACCATTGCTAGTTGCTTGTGATATATATAGACCTGCAGCTATAAAACAGTTAGAAGTAGTAGGTGAAAGAGCTGGGGTACCGGTTTTCTCCATGGGAGATAAGGTTAACCCTGTAGATATTGCAAAGGCTGCTATGGAGCATGGAAAAAAACATGGTAATGATGTGATTATCGTGGATACAGCAGGAAGACTTCATATAGATGAGGCTCTTATGGATGAAATAAAAAACATTCATAATGCTGTAAATCCAAAGGAAGTACTACTAGTTCTAGATGCAATGACTGGGCAAGATGCAGTAAATGTAGCTGAATCATTTAATGAAAAACTTAGTATAACAGGTGTTATATTAACTAAGTTGGATGGTGATGCTAGAGGTGGTGCTGCATTATCCATTAGAGCCGTTACTAATAAACCTATTAAATTTGTAGGTATGGGTGAAAAGCTTGACCAATTGGAACCTTTTTATCCCGAAAGAATGGCTTCAAGAATTCTTGGTATGGGAGATGTCCTTAGCTTAATTGAAAAGGCACAAGCTACTATAGATGAGAAAAAAGCTCTTGAATTGGAAAAGAAGATTAGAACATCTCAGTTCACTTTTGATGATTTCTTAGATCAGTTAGAGCAGATGAAAAACATGGGACCTTTAGACCAGATTTTAGGGATGATACCTGGTATGAATACCAAAGCCCTTAAGGGGTTAGATGTAGACAATAAGGAATTAGTAAGGATTGAGGCAGTAATTAAGTCTATGACTAAGAAGGAAAGGGAAAACCCAGAAATCATCGATAGTAGTAGAAGAAAGAGAATTGCATTAGGCAGTGGTACAAATGTCCAAGAGGTAAACAAACTCTTAAAACAGTTTAAAGAGACAAAGAAGATGATGAAAAAGTTTACCGATATGGAAAAGATAATGAAGAAAAAAGGTAAAATGGGCTTTCCATTTTTCTAATTACAAATAGAAGGGTTATACTAATTGATTATTATTAGGTGACTTTTCGTTATGAATAGCATGAAAAGCTATATCTAATTTTTATTAGAGCTTTTCTCATAGATATTAATTTTTTAGGAGGTGAAAAATATGGCAGTTAAAATAAGATTAAAAAGAATGGGTGCTAAGAAAAGTCCTTTTTATAGAATAGTTGTTTCTGATTCACGTTCTCCAAGAGATGGAAGATTCATCGAGGAAATAGGATATTACAACCCTCTAACTGAGCCAAAGACTGTAAAAGTTGATAATGAAAAGGCTGTAAACTGGATGAAGAATGGTGCAAAACCAACAGAAACAGTTGAGAGACTTTTTAGAGAAAATGGATTATTTGATAAAGCTGAAACTACTACTGAAGAATAAGAGTAAATCTTTTTTCAGAAGTATATAGAAACTGTAAACAGTTTCTTTGAAGCCTAAATTCAACATGGAGGTATGTACTATGGGAGAATTAGTGGAATTTATTGCAAAAGCTCTTGTTGATCATCCAGACCAAGTATGTGTTAATGAAGTTGAAGGCTCCCAATCAGTTATTATTGAGTTAAAAGTAGCTCAAGAGGATATGGGAAAAATAATAGGTAAACAAGGTAGAATTGCCAAGGCTATAAGAACTGTTGTCAAAGCAGCTGCTATTAAGGACAATAGGAGAGTCGTAGTAGAAATTATTCAATAATTAATTAGGTGAGAAAATGGATTATACTATTGTAGGTAAATTGGTAAATACACATGGAATAAAGGGTGAAGTAAAAATATATCCCTTAACCAATGATGTAGAAAGATTTAGCTATTTAAAAAGTGCATACCTTGGGGAAGATAAGCTCCCAGTAACTATAGAAGAAGTCAAATATCATAAGGGCATGGTTATACTTAGATTTAAGGAATATAATGATATAAATCAAATCCTAAAGTTTAAGGATCAATATCTTTATGTAGATGATGAGAATAAAGTTGTATTGCCTGAGAACCATTTTTTCATCTCTGATTTAGTTGGATGCAAGGTCTATGACATGAAAAATACCTATATTGGTGATGTCATTGATGTATTACAAGGATATAGCAATGATGTCTATGTAATTAAGGACAATGCTAATGGTAAGGAGTACCTTATACCTGCAGTAAAAGCCTTTGTTAAAGAAATAAATATTGTGGATAAGATTATATCAATTGATCCCCTTGAAGGAATGATTGAATGAAAATAGATATCTTAACCCTATTTCCTGAATTTTTTAATAGCTTGAAAGACTATAGCATTATAGGTAGAGCTATTGAAGAAAGTAGGATAAATATTAATACCATAAATATAAGGGATTTTTCTAAAAATAAGCATAAAAAGGTTGATGACTACCCGTTTGGTGGTGGACCTGGCATGGTTATGAAGCCAGAACCCATATTTGATGCCATTAATCATGTAAAAAATTCTAGTTCTAAGGTAATTTATCTTTCTCCACAAGGAAAAGTACTAACTCAAAGGCTAGCTAATGAATTGGCTTTAGAGGAGCATTTAATACTTCTATGTGGCCATTATGAAGGAATAGACAATAGGATTATAGACAATTTTGTAGATGAGGAAATTTCCATAGGAGATTATGTTCTAACGGGTGGGGAAATTCCAGCTATGGTTCTTATAGACTGTATCACCAGATTAATACCTGGTGTACTATCTAGTGAAGCTTCCTTTATGGATGAATCACACTATGATGGACTGTTAGAGTATCCTCAATATACACGTCCTAGAGATTTTATGGGTCTAGAAGTGCCTGATATACTGCTTAGTGGTGACCATGAAAGAGTAAATCAATGGAGAAAAGAACAAGCCTTAAGAATAACTAAAGAAAAACGGCCAGATTTATTAGAAGATGATAAATAGGCTTAAATAATTAATTGTAAACATAGATAAATTATGCTATAATACGAAAAGTGTGTAAAAAGGGCGGTCCTCTGTAATTATCAAGAACGTCTATAGAAGGGAGGAATACTAATGGATATTATTAAAATGATTGAAGACGAACAATTAAGGGATGATATGCCTAGCTTTAATGTTGGAGATACTGTTCAAGTTCATTACAAGGTAGTTGAGGGTTCTCGTGAAAGAGTACAGGTATATGAAGGAACAGTTATAAAGATTCAAGGCGGTGGAGCTAGAAAGACTTTCACTGTAAGAAGAGTATCTTATGGCGTAGGTGTAGAGAGAACATTCCCTATTCATTCCCCAAGAATAGAAAAACTTGTTGTAACTAGAAGAGGTAAGGTTAGAAGAGCTAAACTTTACTACTTAAGAGATAGACAAGGTAAGGCAGCAAAAGTTAAAGAGAAAAGATTTTATTAATGGGACTGAAAAGTCCCATTTTTATTTAGGTGGTGATTATATGAGCATGAATATAAATTGGTATCCCGGTCACATGAAGAAAACTAGAGAGTCTATTGAAAAGAATCTATCTTTAGTAGATGTGGTTTTTGAGCTAATAGATGCTAGAATACCTTATAGTAGTCAAAATCCTATTATTGATGGTATAGTTGGCAATAAACCGAGGGTTATTATCTTGAATAAATCTGATCTAGCTGATTCTAATGCTAATAAAGCATGGCAGGAATATTATAGAAATAAAGACATTCCTTCTATTCTTTTCGATGCCTTAAGTGGTAAAGGTGTTGATAAGCTTCTTAGTCTAGCTGATGAAGTGACCTTAGAGAAAAGAAAGGCCTATGAAAAAAGAGGAGTTGTAAATCGCCCAATTAGAGCCATGATAATAGGTATCCCGAATGTAGGTAAATCAACATTAATAAACACCTTATCTGGAAAAAAAGGTGCTAAGACTGGAAATCGTCCTGGAATAACTAGAACAAATCAATGGATAAAGATTAGAGGAAGTCTGGAGCTATTAGATACACCTGGAATATTGTGGCCTAAGTTTGAAGAGGAAATTGTAGGACTTAATCTTGCATTTACAGGTGCAATTAAGGATGAAATACTGGATAGGGAAACATTAGCATTAAAGTTAATTGAGGTATTAATTAACTCATCAAAAGACCTTTTAATAAAAAGATATGATATAGAAATTGAAGGCAAGTCGGCTCTTCAGGTTATGGAATCCATAGGAGAAAGACGTGGATGTATGATTCGTGGGGGAGAAATAGACTATACCAAAGCGAGCAACATTATTTTGGATGAATTTAGAAAAGGAATTATAGGAAAAGTTACATTGGAACTTCCGGAGAATAGGTGATATCATGCTTGATATAGAAAATGAACTTCATAAAAGGGGTTATAAATATATAGCTTGTATAGATGAGGTAGGCAGAGGGTGCCTATTTGGTGATGTGGTTGCATGCTCTATTATTATGCCGGAAGGACTATTGATTGAAGGAGTTAAGGATTCTAAAAAGCTTTCTGAAAAGAAAAGAGAAAGTCTTTATCAGATTATTTTAGATAATTGTATAGGGTATGGAATTGGAAGGGTCGATGCATCAAAGATTGATGAGATTAATATTAAGGAAGCGGCTCGTCTTGCAATGAAGTATTCCGTAGGTAATCTTCAGGATAAATTGGGAAACAATTTAACTCCTGATTTTCTCTTGATTGATGCAGAAAAAGTGTATTTAGATATTCCTCAAGAGGGTATAATTAAGGGTGATGATAGAGCTCATGGTATAGCATGTGCATCTATTGTTGCTAAGGTATTTAGAGACAGGCTATGTTTAGAATGGGGTAAGGAATTCCCGGAATATAAAATAGAAAAACATAAGGGATACGGAACCAAGGCCCATTATGAAGCAATTGATGAATTTGGATTGACCCCCTTGCATAGGAATACGTTTCTAAAAAAATATTTTGGTGGTAAGTAATATGGTAAGTAATATTATAAAGGGTAGAACTGGAGAAGAGCTAGTCTGCGATTACTTGCATTCAAATGGATACAATATACTTGATACTAACTATAAGAATAAAATAGGTGAAATAGACATAATAGCTATGGATAGAGATATACTAGTTTTTATTGAAGTGAAAACTAGAACTTCTACTCTCTATGGTTATGCTTTTGAGGCTGTTGATATAAAAAAACAGAGAAAGATAATAAACACATCAATGGTCTATATTAAATATAAGAAATTAACAAATTTACAGTTTAGATACGATATAATTGAAGTTTATTTAAATAAGGATATTAAAATCAACCATTTAACAAATGCTTTTTGTCTATAAATGAAAAAAACATTAGCTATTACTCAGTTAATAGAATAAGGGGGATAATATGTATTCTAAAATCAAAACTTGTGTATTACAAGGCTTAAATGGATATGTAGTAGAGGTAGAGACTGATCTATCTCGGGGACTTCCGGTATTTACTATTGTAGGTTTGCCTGATATTGCTATTAAAGAATCCAAGGAAAGAGTAAGAACAGCTATAAAAAATAGCGGCTTTGAATTTCCTTTAAGTAGAATTACTATTAATCTTGCCCCGGCAAATCTAAAAAAAGATGGTTCTCAGATAGACTTATCTGTTGCTGTAGGGATTTTATCAGCAGATGGAGTAATAGATTTGAAAGATTGCTCTGAGACAGTATTTATTGGAGAGCTTTCGCTTGATGGGAAAATTAGCGCTATAGATGGAGCATTGCCTATGGTTATTTCCATGAGAGAACTAAATATAAAAAAGTGCATTATTCCCTTTGAAAATAGAGAAGAATGTGGTATTATTTCGGATATGGAAATAATTCCTGTAAGGAATTTAAATGAGGTAATAGATTATTTAAATGGTGAGTTAATTATTGATTCATATAAAAACGAGAAAATTGAATTTATGGAGGATACTTATTATTCCATAGATTTTTCAGATATAAAGGGCCAAGAAGGGCTTAAAAGAGCCTTAGAAGTTGCAGCTGCTGGAAATCACAACCTACTTATAATTGGTCCTCCGGGCTCAGGTAAGACTATGGCTGCAAGGAGATTGCCGACTATACTCCCAAAGCTATCCTTTGAAGAGTCTGTAGAAGTTACAAAGATTTATAGTGTCTCAGGTATGCTCAACTCAAAATCTCTTGTTACTGAAAGACCGTTTAGGTCTCCTCATCATACATCTTCACAAATTTCAATTGTCGGTGGAGGAAGAATTCCTAGACCAGGGGAGGTATCCTTGGCTCATAATGGGGTTTTATTTCTGGACGAGTTACCTGAATTCCAAAGACAAGTTTTAGAGGTTCTTAGACAGCCATTAGAAGATGGAATAGTTCATATCTCAAGAATTAATGCTTCAATAACCTATCCATCAAAGTTCATGTTTGTAGCTAGCATGAATCCCTGTCCATGTGGTTTTTATGGTGATCCAATACATAATTGTACGTGTAGCCAAAGTAGCATAGACAAATATCTAGGTAAGATAAGTAACCCATTATTGGATAGAATCGACATACATATAGACGTTATGCCAGTTGAATACAAGGACCTTGAAACGGAATCTAAAGTAGAAACATCAAAAGTCATTAGGGAAAGGGTTAAACGGGCAAGAGATATTCAGCTGAAAAGATATAAAAACGATAAAATCTATAATAATTCACAAATAACTAATAAGGACATAAAAAAGTATTGTAAGCTTACTAGTAGCAGTGAAAAAATTCTTAAGAATGCATTTATAAAGTATAAATTTAGTGCAAGAACTTATAATAAGCTATTAAAAGTAGCTAGAACAATAGCAGACTTGGATTCTAAAGAAGATATTGAAGATAAACATATTCTCGAAGCTATCAGATATAGAACGCTTGATAATAAATATTGGGGGTAAACTATGATAACTGAAAGAGAAGTTATAATTTGGCTAAATACTTTAGGCATATCTAGCCCGAAGATTGACGAATTGAAAATATGGATAGGTGATCTTAGAGCCCTTTGGACTATGGACCAAACAATACTTAGAAATTCTAATAGGTTTAGAGAAGAACAGCTTAATAAAGTATTAAAATATAGGAACGAAGATTTTTTAAATAAAATATTAATAAATCTTAAAAATAATAATATAAATGTAGTAACTATTTTAGACCATGATTTTCCTGAGTGTCTAATTCATATTCCAGATAGACCTGTCATCCTCTATTATAAAGGCAATCTGTCCCTAGAGGATAGGTTAGCCATAGGAATAGTAGGATCAAGAAAGGCAACAGCCTATGGTAAGTGGGCATCCGAAAAGTTTACTAAAGAGTTAGCTAGTATGGGTGTAACCATAATTAGTGGCTTAGCTACCGGAATAGATACCTATGCTCATAAAACTGCCTTAGAAGTTGGTGGAAGAACCATTGGCGTACTTGGAAACGGCTTGGATATTGTATATCCAAAGAATAATAAAAATCTCTATAAGGATGTAGCTGAAAATGGATGTGTATTTTCAGAATTTCCAATGGGAACTGAGCCGTTTTACTATAATTTTCCTCAAAGAAATAGGATTATATCCGGTTTATCTCTAGGTGTAGTTGTTATTGAAGCAAAGGAGAAATCAGGCTCACTTATTACAGCACATCATGCATTGGAACAAGGTAAGGATGTTTTTGCGGTTCCAGGTAATATAAACAGTATCTATAGCATAGGTACTAATAAACTTATTAAGGATGGAGCTATACCCTTATTAAGTATTGATGATATACTACAGGAGATTTACGAGTTGAATCTTAAAGTTACTAAGAAAAAGGAAAATGAGATTGATTTTTTAGATTTAAGTGAACATGAATCAATGGTTATGAAAATAATCCTTGAGGGTGCCGTTCATTCGGATGTAATTGCAATTAGAACAGGATTAGATATATCAACAGTTATGAGTATATTAACAGGATTAGAATTAAAAGGAATGATAAAAGAGCTTTCTGGCAGAATGTTTACAATCTGTTAGAGTCTTGGAGGTGTAATATTGGCAAAGAATTTAGTAATAGTAGAGTCTCCTGCCAAGTCAAAGACTATTGGTAAGATTCTTGGAAAGAATTATAAGGTTGTAGCATCTGTAGGACATATTAGAGATTTACCTAAGAGTACTTTAGGAATAGATATAGACAATAACTTTGAACCTAAATATATAAATATTAGGGGTAAGGGTCCATTAATTAATGAATTAAAGAAGGAAGCAAAGGCTGCAAACAATGTATATTTAGCAACTGACCCGGATAGGGAAGGAGAAGCCATATCTTGGCATCTAGCTCATATATTGAAATTAGACCCAAGTGAAAATGTGCGAGTTGAATTTAATGAAATTACAGCAGATGCGATTAAGAGCGGTATAAAGAAACCTAGACCTATTGATTTAAAGTTAGTTGATTCTCAACAGGCTAGAAGAATTCTTGATAGATTAGTAGGTTATAAAATTAGCCCTCTGCTATGGAAAAAGATCAGAAAAGGATTAAGTGCTGGAAGGGTACAATCCGTAGCAGTAAAGTTAATATGCGATAGGGAAGAAGAAATTGATAGCTTTATTCCGAAGGAATACTGGACTTTAAAGGCTTTGCTTCAAAAGGATAAAGAGAAGTTTGAGGCTAATTTTACTGGAGTATTAAGAGATGGCAAAGAAAAGAAGATAGAGCCTGAAACTGAAGCTGAAATGAATGAGATTCTAAATTCATTAGATAAAAATGGTTTTCAAGTAACCAATGTGAAGAAGGGCAATAGAAAAAGAAAGCCATATCCACCATATACTACAAGTACATTACAACAAGATGCTTCTAAAAAGCTTGGTTTTACCACAAAAAAGACTATGAGTGTAGCACAACAATTATATGAAGGAATAGATTTGAAAAAAGAAGGAACGACAGGTCTTATTACCTATATGAGAACTGATTCTACAAGGGTTTCTAAGGAAGCAATCCAATTGACTAAAGATTATATAGAGAATAATTATGGTAGTGAATTTTCAAATGGAGGAGTTAGCTACAATACTAAATCCAAGAAAGAAACTCAAGATGCTCATGAAGGTATAAGACCTACGAATGTAAATAAAAGTCCAGAGGATATTAAGGATTATCTAAGTAAGGACCAATATAAACTATATAAACTTATATGGGATAGATTTGTAGGGTCTCAAATGAAGGAAGCACTTTATGATACACTTAATGTTACAATATTGAATAATGATAAGGTCTTTAAGGCTTCTGGTTCTAAGTTGATATTTCCTGGATTTTTAAAGGTTTATATAACTGCCGATGAAGAGATTAAAGACATGAAAATCCCAAGTCTTGAAATCGGTGATAGTTTAGAACTTAATGAGCTTTTACCTAAGCAGAACTTTACCCAACCGCCATCAAGATACGGGGAGGCATCCCTTATTAAGGCCATGGAAGAATTAGGAATTGGAAGACCTAGTACCTATGCCCCGACTATAGCAACAATTTTGTCTAGATACTATGTTGAATTGGATAAGAAACTATTCTATCCTACTGAATTGGGCAAACTTGTAAATGACTTGTTATTGGATTATTTTGATGACGTGATTAATGAGGAGTTTACTGCAAGTCTAGAGGAAAAGCTAGACGATGTAGCTGAAGGTACTATTCCATGGAAAAGTGTAATTAAAGATTTCTATACACCTTTTAGCCAGCTATTAGAAAGAGCCGAAGAAGAAATTGATAAAATAGAAATAGCAGATGAAGTAAGTGATATAATTTGTGAAAAATGTGGACGTAATATGGTTGTTAAAAACGGCCGCTTTGGGAAATTTTTAGCTTGCCCTGGCTATCCAGAATGTAGAAATACTAAGGCTATCCTAGATGAAATAAATGTAAATTGCCCAAAATGTGATGATGGTAGAATTGTTAGAAAGAGGTCTAAGAAGGGAAGAGTCTTCTACGGTTGTACTAACTATCCTACTTGTGAATTTGTTTCTTGGGATGAGCCACTAAATGAGAAATGCCCTATTTGTAGTGAATATATGATAATAAAGAGAAATAAGAGTGGAGACATAATCAAGTGTAGCAATAAAGAATGTGGTTATATTAAGAAAGAGGAGAATAATTAAAATTTTCTGTACATTTTGTATATTTTGTAGTATTCTAATATATAATATATAATTCTTGTACTTAACTAGGGGGATGAAGGAATGGAAAGTCTATTACAAAAGACAAGGCGAGTTAATAAAGCAATTCAAGGATATGGTACAAAGCCGGTTTCTTTTGTTGAATTGAGTAAAATTTTAAGTGATGTTTTAGAGGCAAATGTATATATAGCTAGTAAAAAAGGTAGGGTGCTGGGATACGAGCTTTCTGATGGGTTTGAGTGCGATATAGTAAATTCAGAGGTAGTCAAAGAAAGAAGATTTCCCAAAAAGTATAATGACGAGTTATTAAGGATAACAGAAACTAATGAAAACATAATGAATACTACTGAGTGTGTATTCGATAACGTTTCAGAATGCGATTATCCTAATAAGATTTCAACAGTTATTCCAATAAATAGTGGTGGAGTAAGACTTGGAACCCTTGTTTTAGCTAGATTTGGTAGAGAATTTAATGAAGATGACTTAATCCTAGCTGAATATAGTGCTACTATAGTAGGTATGGAAATCTTAAGGGCTACTAACGAAGAAATAGAAGAAGAAGCAAGAAAAAAATCTGTAGTTCAAATGGCAATAGGAACATTATCCTATTCAGAACTTGAAGCCATGGAACATATATTTAAAGAACTAGACGGCAACGAAGGTCTACTAGTTGCAAGTAAAATTGCTGATAGAGTGGGAATTACTAGATCTGTTATAGTAAATGCGCTTAGAAAATTTGAAAGTGCAGGAGTTATTGAATCAAGATCCTTAGGCATGAAGGGTACACACATTAAAATTTTAAATGACAAGCTAATAGATGAGCTTAAAAAGGTAAGGGGATAGTATGCTATCCTCTTTTCTTGTTTAAGTTAGTTTAAATTATGGATATTAATC
>CAZAJU010000034.1:0-21786 GCA_964485455.1 uncultured Tissierella sp. | reverse complement strand
TAATTCCTAGTCTTTCCTTAATGGTGTTAGCAAGTAAATCTCCAAGGGCTCCTGTACCTGAAAGTTGAATATTGCCATGACTGTCCCTTTCAATATTCTCTGACAACTTGGATATAATAGGCGTTCCGCTTTCATCGACTATTCCCTCTGAAACAGCTATTATACATTTACCATACTTATCATATACTTCCTTAACATCTGCAAGGTACTTATCTACATTAAATGCTCTTTCTGGAAAATAGATTAGGTGTGGTCCATCATCGGGAAACTTCTGCGCCATTGCAGCAGCTGCAGTTAAGAATCCAGCATTTCTTCCCATTACAACCCCAATATATACACCTGAAAGTGCGCTAACATCCAAATTTACCCCCATAAAAGCTTGAGCTACAAATTTAGCAGCAGAACCGTAACCTGGGCAGTGGTCATTTACCAATAAGTCATTGTCTATGGTCTTGGGAATATGTACTGCTCTTAATTCATAACCTGATTCCTTTGCCTTTTCATTTACTATCCTAACAGTATCTGCTGAGTCGTTTCCTCCAATATAGAAGAAGTATCTAATATCATGTGCCTTCATTACCTTAAACATCTCATAGCAATAATTTTCATCCGGTTTATCTCTAGTGGACAAAAGTGCTGATGAAGGTGTAGAAGCGATACTTTCTAGATTAAAAGTAGTTTCTTGAGTTAAATCTACAAAATCCTCATTGATAATGCCAGAAACCCCGTGTAATGCACCATAAATCTTTGTTACATTAGAAAACTTTCTAGCCTCTAAAACTACTCCAACCAAGGATTGATTGATTACAGCTGTTGGGCCTCCCCCCTGTGCTACTAATACTTTGCCTTCCAGTGCCATTATTATACCCCCTTGTATCATTTACTTAAGCTACTCTTTTAAACTCTATTCTAAGTTAATAATATCAAATAAATCTAAAAATTACAACTTGAAGGAGACTAGAGTATAAGATAAAGGGGGACTGAATATTATTGTGGAAATCTCATTAATGAGGTATAATGAGTTGAAGATAATGCAAATTATTTTGCTGGTGTAATTAAGGGAGTGAGATTTGTGAGTCAGGAAGTATTAGAGGGCAAGACTCTTTTAGAACTTAGAGAAATTGCTAAAGCTTATGGGATTTCTAGTCCCTATAAATATAAAAAAGAAGAATTGTTAAATTTAATAGTAGAGACCTTATCCAATCCAGATTTGGCAGATCAGATTGAAGAATGCATTGAAGAAGATATAGATGGAGATACTTCAAATACCGATGACCAATATTCTGATGAAGATACGGTTAAAATAGATATAAAAGATATAGACTTAGATGATTTATCTGATAATGCCACAGAGGAGATTGAACATCTGGAGGACATTAATATTGCCGAAGGAATACTAGAATTACATACAGATGGATATGGTTTTCTAAGGCTAGATAATTATCAATCAGGAGATGCTGATGTATACATTTCTCCATCGCAAATAAGAAGATTTAGATTAAAGACAGGGGATAAAGTTACAGGCATTACAAGACCTCCAAAGGTTGGAGAGAAATTTAAGGCTCTTCTTTATGTAAAATATGTAAATGGAATGAATCCAGAAACCGCAATTAACAGACCCGATTTTGATAGTCTTACTCCTATTTATCCTAAAGACAGATTACATCTGGAAACCACATCAAATGAATTTGCAACGAGAATGATAGATTTAATTTCTCCCATAGGCAAGGGACAAAGGGGAATTATTGTATCACCACCTAAAGCAGGAAAAACTACACTTCTTAAAATGATAGCAAATGCAATAGCTAAAAATCATCCCGATGTAGAAATGATAATATTGTTAATAGATGAGAGACCAGAAGAGGTTACGGATATGAAACGCTCTGTCAAAGGAGATGTGATTTACTCAACATTTGATGAGTTACCTAAAAATCATACAAAGGTGGCAGAGATAGTTCTTGAAAGGGCAAAGAGACTAGTAGAGCATGGAAAGGATGTTGTTGTGCTCTTAGATAGTTTAACAAGACTTGCAAGAGCCTATAATCTTTCTATCCCTCCAACTGGGAGAACTCTATCAGGAGGATTGGACCCTGGTGCTCTTCATAAACCTAAGAGATTCTTCGGAGCTGCTAGAAAGATGGAAGAAGGAGGTAGCTTGACTATTTTAGCTACGGCCTTGGTAGAAACAGGAAGTAGAATGGATGATGTAATATTCGAGGAATTTAAAGGTACAGGAAATATGGAAATCCACTTAGATAGAAGAATGTCTGAGAAGAGGATTTTCCCTGCTATAGATATTTATAAGTCCGGAACTAGAAAGGAAGAGCTTTTATTAAGCCAGAAGGAATTAGAAACGGTATGGGCATTAAGAAAGGCTATGGGCAATGCTTCTAGCCAGGAAGTTACTGAGAAATTAATCGAAGGACTAATCCAGACTAAGACAAATGAAGAATTCATAGATGAAATTAGAAATAAAATATGGATTTAGTTGAAATTGTTTTTTCTTTGTGCTATAATTTAGTGGTTAAAGCAAGCAATATTTTTATGCTTGCAGAATAATTGAGAAAATGATATATTTCTATAGAATTAGGGAGAGGTGAAATTAATGAAGCAAGGTATTCATCCAGAATATAAAGAATCTACAGTAGTATGCGCATGTGGAAACACTTTTAAAACAGGATCTGTAAAGGACGAATTAAGAGTTGAAATTTGTTCAGAATGTCATCCATTCTTCACAGGACGTCAAAAGTTTGCTGAGCGTGGTGGACGTGTAGAGAAATTCAAGAAGAAATACAAGATTGACTAGTATTCTTCACAACTAGGTTAGTTGCATGAGCATCTAACCTTTTTTATTTTATGACCTAACCCGATTATGATAGTAGAAATCCGTTCACGGTTTCGGCCTTGAAGAATTCTAAAGCTCATTTCGTATAAAAATCCTACAGCTTTCAATTTACTATGGTGTCTATCTTGTTTGACGTGAAAGCTGCTTAACGGATTTCTAACTACATTTGCTAAGAATTCTACCAAGTCCTGCAAATATTCACTAAATTTCTATTATCATAATCTGAATAAGAAGGACCATAATAATTGTGAATTGTAAAAAAGGGGTGATGTGATGTCATCGGATAATAATAAAATTCATAAAACCTCCATTGGGGGGCAGGCTCTTATTGAAGGAGTAATGATGAGAGGACCTGAAGTCGTAGCTATTGCAGTAAGAAAACCAGACCATGAAATAGAAGTAACCACACAAAAGCTAAATACTTTAGGGATGCGACATAAAGTATTCAAGATGCCTTTTTTAAGAGGTGTAGTAGGCTTAATAGAATCTCTATCCATAGGTATAAAGGCATTGATGTATTCGGCTGAATTCTTTGAGGAGGAAGAGGCGGAGGCAAAACAATCTTGGACTCAGAAGATATTTAAGGAAAAAGCAGGAGATGTAGAAATGTTCTTTACTTTGGCTATCTCCATACTACTATCTGTTGGTATATTTATGATCTTGCCAAATATTATTACCAGCTTATTAAGAGGTAATATCACTAATTCTATTCTACTTAATCTAATAGAAGGTTTTATTCGTATCCTGATTTTTCTAGTATATATTATATGGGTATCTAAAGTTGATGATGTAAGAAGGGTATTTGAATATCATGGGGCTGAACATAAGACTATCCATTGCTATGAGAATGGCGATGAACTTACGGTTGAAAATGTAAAGAAATATCCAATACTACATGCTAGATGTGGAACCTCATTTCTTTTTATGGTGATGTTAGTAAGCATTTTAGTTCTTTCCTTCTTTGGCTGGCCAAATCCAGTATTGAGGATTTTAATTAGAATATTAATGTTCCCTGTAATCGCAGGTATTTCATATGAGATAAATAGACTTATAGGTAGAAGTGATTCAAGATTTGCTTATGGTCTTTCGTATCCAGGACTTTTAATTCAAAAGTATGCAACGGTTAAGGAGCCTGATAACGAGCAAATAGAAGTCGCTATTAAATCCCTTATGGCTGTTATTCCTAAAGATAGGGAGGCGGACAAGTGGTAATCAATAACCTTTTAAAACTAGGGTTGGAAAAGCTCCAAGATATGGAGTTTTCCAACCCTCAGCTTGAGGTAAGGCTTATTTTATCCAAACTTATGAATGTGGATAAATCATACGTATATGCATTTGGAGACAAAGAGGTATCTGAGGATATAGCTAATGAGTTTATAAAACTTATAGAAAAAAGAGCAACAGGATATCCACTCCAATATATGCTAGGGCATACGGAATTTATGGGCTTAGACTTTTATGTAGAAGAGGGAGTTCTTATACCCAGACCAGACACTGAAATTCTTGTGGAATACGTGTTAAACCACATTAAAACTAAAAATGATGAAAAAGAAATCAGAGTTTTGGACTTGGGAATAGGCAGTGGTGCCATATCGCTATCAATAGCCAATTATGCACCTAATACCTATGTTTATGGTGTGGATATAGATGATACTCCAATTAAGGTTTCCAATATTAACAGGGAAAGATTGGGATTGAAAAATGTGGAATTTTTAAAGGGAGATTTATTTCAGCCTTTAGAGGATAGCTATTTCAAAAATAGCTTCCAGATAATTGCATCTAATCCCCCTTATATTCCAAAGAAAGTAATCTTGGGACTACAAACTGAGGTTAGGGATTTTGAGCCACGTCTGGCACTAGATGGTGGAGAAGATGGGCTTGATTTTTATAGACTTATTACATCAAGGGCTAAAGAATTTTTAGTTGATAAGGGTCTCTTAATCTATGAAATAGGGCACGATCAGGGATTTGCATTAAAAGATATTTTATCTGACCATGGTTTTAAGGATATTGAAATCCTTAAAGATTTACAAGGTTTAGATAGAGTGGTATTAGGATATTGCTAGGAGAAGACATATGAGTATTTTGCTGGAGCTATTTATTACTTTTTTTAAAATAGGTGCATTTAGCTTTGGTGGAGGGTATGCTATGCTTCCTCTAATACAAGAGGAGGTAATACATAATCATAGCTGGATTAGTTCAACGGAATTTATCGATATAATTGCTATTTCAGAGATGACACCAGGGCCAATAGCTATTAATTCAGCTACCTTCTTAGGGTATAGGGTTGCAGGTGTTTTGGGCTCAACCGTAGCAACTTTAGGTGTTGTATTGCCATCCTTCATAGTTATGAGTGCAATATTTCACTTTATGACAAGATTTAAAAACTCAAAATATGTGGAGTGGGCTTTTAGTGGCATCAGACCTATTGTTTTGGGTTTAATAGCATCTGCGGCTTTTTCAGTTGCAGGTACTACATTTATAGATGTTAAATCAGTAATTATTGCAGTTCTATTATTTTATTTGGTTACCTTTAAGAAGACTAATCCTATTTTAGCAATAGTACTTGCAGCTGGATTAGGAATATTACTTTACTAGAGGAGGATACTATGTTATGGAATATGTTTGTTACTTTCTTTAAGATAGGAGCCTTTACCTTTGGTGGAGGATATGCAATGATTCCTATTATTCAGGAGGAAGTAGTAGAAAAGAAAAAGTGGATTGATGATGAAGAATTTTTAGATGCAATAGCCTTGGCGCAAGCATCACCAGGACCTGTTGCCGTAAATACCAGTATTTATTGTGGCTATAGACTAAGGGGGACAATAGGTGCCATAGTTTGTACCTTGGGAACCGCACTTCCTTCTTTTATAACCATACTTGTAATTGCAATGGCATTTTACCAATTTAGGGGAAATGCTATAATTGATAAAGTGTTTTATGGAATTAGACCGGCAGTGGTTGCCTTGATATTATCAGCAGTATATAAGATGCTTGTAAAGGCCAATTTTGGACGTCAAAAGCTTGTAGTTGCACTAGGTGCCCTTCTTATTATGGTATTTACGAATATAAGTCCAATCTGGATTGTAATATCCGGTGCTGTTGGTTCTATAATCATTAATAAGTTCAAGGGGAATTTCATTAGGTAGTTCTTGTTAATTATAAATTTATATAATATAATGGAGTGTAGGGGTTCTTGACCTCCATTAGTTGCATATACTGATTAAGTTAAATGGACTTATAGTAAACAATAGATGTTTTGTTTTAGAATAGAAGGGGTTGTATATAGTGTTAGATAAGTTAGCTTTTCTTGAAGAGAAGTATAAAGAGCTTGGAGAAAGAATAATGGATCCTTCTCTAATAAATGAAGATAGGGAAGAATGGCAGAGGATAATGAAGGAACATTCTGACATCGAGCCGGTTGTTATGAAATATAGGGAGTTTTCACAGGCTAAAACTTCACTTGATGAAGCAAAGGAAATGCTTCATGAAAAATTGGATGATGAGATGAAAGAGCTTGTTAAGGAAGAGGTCAAGACTCTTGAAGAGGACATCAAGGTAATTGAAGAAGAACTTAAGGTGCTTTTATTACCAAAGGATCCAAATGACCATAAGAATGTTATAGTTGAAATAAGAGGTGGTGCAGGTGGAGATGAAGCAGCTCTATTTGCGGGTACCTTATTTAGAATGTATGTTAGATATGCAGAAAGAAATAATTGGAAAGTCGAAATAATGAATACCAATGAAATTGGTATTGGCGGATATAAAGAAGTTATCTTTATGATCAAGGGTAAGGGAGCATATAGTAGGTTAAAATATGAGTCTGGTGTTCATAGAGTTCAAAGGGTTCCTGAAACTGAAGCAAGTGGAAGAATACACACTTCAGCTTCAACTGTAGCAGTACTTCCAGAGGCTGAGGATATAGATGTTGAAATCGCACCGGGAGATATAAGAGTTGATGTATTCCGTTCATCTGGAAATGGAGGTCAGTCAGTTAATACTACTGACTCTGCAGTTAGAATAACACATATTCCAACAGGAATAGTTATTTCATGTCAAGATGAGAAGAGTCAGCTTAAGAATAAGGATAAGGCAATGAAGATTTTGAAATCAAAGCTTTATGATATGCAAATGGCTGAACAAAATGCTGAGATAGCTCAAATGAAAAAAGGACAAGTTGGGTCAGGTGACCGTTCTGAAAGAATTAGAACCTATAATTTCCCACAGGGAAGAGTTACTGACCACAGAATTAACATGACCTTATATAAGATCAATAGCTTCATAGACGGGGATTTAGACGAAATGATAGATGCATTGATTACTACTGACCAGGCAGAAAAAATGGCGCAGATTGACTAATAGAGGGGATACCCTCTATTTTTTTGGATATAATTAGAAAACTTTCTAATTTAAGTGAGAAGTTGTAGAGAAATTTCGTCACACAACTAAAACAAGTTGAGGTATATTGGCCTCGTTATATTAAGATGAAGAGGTTAGGAAATGGAAACAAAAATAATTAAAATAAATAGTGAAAATATAGATGATGAATTAATTACAGAAGCTGCTAGATTTATAAAGGAAGGTAGGTTAGTAGCATTTCCTACTGAAACCGTTTATGGTCTAGGTGCAAATGGCTTAGATGAAAAAGCAGTTCTCAAGATATTCGAGGCAAAGGGTCGACCTGGGGACAATCCGCTGATATTGCATATAGAGTCCATAGAACAACTCAAGCCTTTGGTAGAAAATGTACCGGAGATGGGATACAAATGCATAGAAAAATTTTGGCCAGGACCTCTTACCATGATTTTTAAAAGAAGTTCTATAGTGCCAGATGTAATCACAGGAGGTCTAGATACAGTTGCTATTAGGATGCCTGAGAACAAAATCGCCAAGGAGCTTATTAGAAAATCAAATGTACCTATAGCAGCACCTTCTGCAAATCTTTCTGGAAAGCCTAGCCCAACTTCTGCTCAGCATGTAATTAAGGACCTATTCGGAAGGGTTGATATAATCATTGACGGTGGAAGCACAGGAGTTGGTCTGGAATCTACTGTTCTTGATTTATCAGGAGATATTCCAATGGTCTTAAGACCAGGTGGAGTTACTATAGAGGACTTAAGAGAAATTATACCTAACGTAACTCAGGATATGGGCACAATAAAGGAAAGTGAAAATATAGTGCCTAAATCCCCAGGGCAAAAGTATAGGCATTATGCTCCAGTGGCAGAGATGAGGGTATATACAGGAGAAGTTGAGGATATAGTAAATGCAATAAACAAAGCTTGTGATGAGTTGAAGGCTCAGGGAAGAAAAGTTGGAATTATGGCAACAGAAGAGACTAGAGATAAGTATTATATGGGTATCATAAAGATAGTAGGCAAGAGAGAACAAAAGGAGACCATTGCTACAAATTTATTTAATGTTATTAGGCAATTTGATGATGAGGACGTAGATATAATACTTGCTGAAGGTGTAGAAATCGACCAGATTGGAATGGCGATTATGAACAGGATGATGAAAGCATCCGGAGGAAAGATTATCAAGGTTTAGGAGTGATTTGTTCAATGAAGATTCTATTTGTATGTACTGGAAACACATGCAGAAGTCCTATGGCTGAAGGTATATTAAAAACCTTGGCTAACGAAAAGAATTTAGATGTCCAAGTACACTCAGCTGGAACTTTTGCATTCGGTGGTGAAAAGGCTTCATTTAATGCTATTAAAGCCCTTGAAACACTAAGCATAGATATATCAGATCATGAATCAAAGCTTATTCACTGGGGTTTAATTAATGATATGGATTTAATTCTCGCTTTAAGCGCATCTCATAAAGAGGCTATATTAAAAGAATATCCAGAAGTTAAGGATAAGACTTTTCTTCTTAATGAATATGCATTTGGAGTTTTAAAAGATATAATGGACCCCTATGGCGGAAATTTAACGGAATATGAAAAGGTTAGAGATGAAATATACAAGGCAGTAGAAGCAATCGTGGAGAGAATAAGTAAGAAGTAAGAAGTAAGAGGTAAGAGGTAAGAGTGAACAGTGAACATTAGCAGATTACCAAAACAGTGATTTTAATAAATTTCTTTAAAGGAGGTATTAGAGTGAAAATAGGTATAGGAAGCGATCATGGAGGTTTTGAATTAAAGGAAGAGATTAAGAAATATCTCTTAAGTAAAGGAATTGAGTTTGTTGACTATGGCACAAATTCTCCTAGCTCAGTAGACTATCCTGACTATGGCAGGCGGGTAGCAGAAGGAGTGGTTGGAAATGAAGTAGATAGGGGAATTGTAATCTGCGGCACAGGTATTGGAATTTCAATAGCTGCAAACAAGGTTAAAGGAATTAGGTGTGCACTTTGCTCTGATTCCTACTCTGCAAGAATGAGTAGAGAACACAATAATGCAAATATATTGGCTCTTGGAGCAAGGGTATTGGGTGTGGGACTTGCCCTAGATATCGTAAATACATGGTTGAATAGTGAATTTGAGGGTGGCAGACACGCTATAAGAGTAAATAAAATTAGTGATATTGAAGGTTAGATATGATATAATTGGTACGAATTTTAGTGTTGAAGGGAGAGATATTATGTCAAAGGTTGTAGTATTTGATCATCCGTTGATAAAGCATAAATTAACATTTATTAGGGATAAAAATACAGGCTCTAAGGAATTTAGAGAGTTGGTAACTGAGGTTTCTACTCTTATGGGCTATGAGGTTACTAGAGATTTAACTTTAGAAGAAGTGGAAATTGAAACTCCATTATGTAAGACAAAATCTTATGTTATAGCAGGAAAGAAGGTTGGGCTAGTACCTATATTAAGAGCAGGTCTTGGTATGGTAGATGGTATGCTTAACGTTATTCCGGCTGCAAGGGTTGGACATATAGGCCTATATAGGGATCCTGAAACATTTATGCCAGTAGAATACTATTGCAAATTACCACAGGATATAAACGAAAGAGAACTTATCGTTCTGGATCCAATGCTTGCAACTGGTGGTTCAGCAGTTGCTGCAATTCAGTTCCTAAAGGATAGAGGAGCTAAACATATTAAGTTGATGAACTTAATAGCTGCTCCAGAAGGAATAAAAGCAGTGCAAGATGCTCATCCTGATGTGGATATATATGTTGCTGCAATAGATGAGAAACTAAATGACCATAAGTATATAATTCCAGGTCTTGGAGATGCTGGAGATAGATTATTTGGAACAAAATAATACTAAACAATTTAGGGACAGAGTAATCTGTCCCTATTTAAGACTTGGTTTAATTGACATTATCACTATTCTAATATATATTTAATTTAGTAGAAGTTAAGGAGCGGAGAAATGATTCAGCAAGCAGTTTTACCCTTTATCGTCGCAGTTATAATATCCTTTATATTAACTCCTCTAGTTCGTAAATTTGCCTTTAAAATAGGTGCTATAGATATTCCTAAGGATGAACGAAGAGTGCATAAAGAGCCAATGCCATTGATGGGAGGATTGGCTATATATTTTGCCGTTATTATTACAAGCCTTATTTTCATTCCTATAGATAAAACATTGATTTCTGTTCTTATTGGTGGGACTATAATACTTATATCTGGTATTATAGATGATAAAAAGGGAATGAGTCCGAAGTTAAAGCTTATATTTCAAATTCTTGCAGGTTTAGTCCTAATAGCAGGGGATGTTAAAGTAGATTTCTTTACTAATCCCTTTACAATAAATAATGAAGTTATATACTTGAAGTGGCTATCTATTCCTATAACTCTATTTTGGGTAGTAGGAATCACAAACACATTAAATCTAATTGACGGTCTTGATGGACTTGCTGCTGGAGTTGCAATGATATCCAGTCTATCCCTTACATTTGTAGCGGATAAATTTGGTTATGCAACAGTGATTTTGATATCATCTATTATATCTGGCTCAACCTTAGGGTTTCTGCCATTTAATTTTAATCCTGCCAAAATATTCATGGGGGATACAGGAGCATTATTCTTAGGATTTATGTTGGCAGCCATATCCATTGAAGGGGTTATGAAAAGTGTTGCAACCATTGCAATTATTGTACCTATAATAATTCTCGGGGTTCCTATATTTGATACTACCTTTGCAATTTTTAGGAGATTACTTAGCGGAAGGTCCATAATGTCAGCGGATAAAGGTCATTTACACCATAGGCTTTTGGCAAGAGGGTATTCACAAAGAAAAACAGTTTTAATACTATATGCCATATCTGGAGCATTCGGGATTTTTGCAGTACTTGTTGCTAAGGCTAATAGTAAACAAGCTGTATACCTTTCAGTTATTCTCTTTGTGGTCACAGTGATTTTAGCAATAAAATTTGGGTTGTTCGGAAACAAAAAAGAATAGGATGTGGTAACTTGAAGATTATGACAGTTTTTGGCACTAGGCCAGAAGGAATCAAAATGGCACCTATTATAAAGGAGATTGAAAAAAGACCTGAAATAGAAAGCATTATCTGTATAACAGCACAGCATCGTGAAATGCTGGATCAAGTATTATCCTTATTTAAAATCCAGCCAGATTATGATTTGAATATATTTAAACCAGGACAAAGTCTTGCGGAAATAACCACAAGGGCAATAAAAGGACTAGAAGAAGTCATAATTAAAGAAAGGCCTGATGTTCTTCTTGTTCAAGGGGATACAACCACTGTATTTGCTGGGGCTTTAGCTGCTTTTTATCAAAAGGTTAAGATTGGTCATGTAGAAGCAGGACTAAGAAGTGGAAATTTATATTCTCCATATCCTGAAGAGGCTAATAGAAAGCTGACTGGGGTTCTAACTAATTTTCATTTTGCACCAACAGAAAGAAATAGACAAAATCTCTTAAAGGAAGACTACCCAGCGGAAAAGATTTTTGTTACTGGAAATACAGTTATAGATGCGCTTAAATATACGATTAAGGATAATTATATATTTGAAAACCAAGTTTTAAATCAGTTGGATTATAGTAATAAGAGGATAATACTATTGACCTCCCATAGAAGAGAAAATATCGGAAGGCCTATGGAAAATATATTTAAAGCTGTAAACGATATTGTCAACAAGTATAAAGATGTAGAAGTTGTATTTCCAATGCATTTAAATCCTCTAGTAAGAGATATTGCAAGAGATATTATGGGTTTGAATACCCGAATACACCTTATAGAACCTCTTGAATATGAACCTTTTACAAATCTTATGGATAAATCCCATTTTGTAGTTACAGATTCAGGTGGGCTTCAGGAAGAGGCCCCAACCCTAGGCAAACCAGTTTTAGTAGTTAGAGAGGAAACTGAAAGGCCTGAAGGAGTAGAGGCCGGAACAGCAAGGCTTGTTGGCACAGAATATGACGGTGTTTACTCCAATATGGATCTTCTTCTTAAAAATAATGATGAATATGATATAATGGCAAAAGCTGTTAACCCATATGGTGATGGCAGAGCTGCTGAAAGAATAGTAGAAATACTATTAAAGGGAAATTAATTTATAAACATGTATAAAAGGTATCCTTTCTTGGTAATACTTTAATTATTAGGAAAGGGTGCTTTTTTATATGAAATGTTTTGTCCCCCTTTACATTTTTAAAAAGTGCTCTTTCCTTAAATAATTTTTAGGAGGCACATTATGAAAAAAGTATTCTCAGTTGCAATTATATTTTTAATTTTAATTCCTTATTTTACACAGGCAAGCAGTGGAAAGAGTGAAGAAGAGATTCTGTTATACATAATGGATGAACTAGATGGAAATGTCATTAAAGAGGATATCAGTGCCAGCGAAAAAATAATAGATAATTTTTTAAGTGTTTCTGAATTAGATAAAGTAGGACAAGATGTATTGGATTCAATGGGTATGATTGGCGAAGAAAGTAAATTATCCTCAAAAGAAATGGAGGAAGGATATTATTTAAAGGATGTTATTCAGGATGAAGAATATCACCAAGTGAGCTATTTTGGGTATGATAGTAATAAGAACCCAGTGACGATAATATTGACTTCCTATATAAACTTAGATGAAAATGGTGAAACTTTTTTATATATAAATAAATTAAAAAGAGAGATTTTTGTAGAAGATAGTGGTATAATAGACGAGGTTAAAAGTGTCTTTCTTAAATTTAATAAAGAAGTTAATGTTACTACTTGTTTTATAGGTGAAATAAGTGGTAAATTTAACGAAGAGACAATAAATAAGGCTAGAAAGTCAATACTGGACTTAAACGGAACAGTAGTTGATGAATATAAAGACGGAAATTTGATGTCCCTAACGGGATTTACCGACTATATAGATTATGATATATTAGCTGGTGAAGATAGAATAAATCTTAATATTGCATTAAGATATCAGGAATATGATAATAAGACTATCATATGGATAGGAACCCCTATTATAACCAGTGGCTATTAATTAGGAGGAGAGAATTTGGAAAAGATATTAGTTGAAAAGAGTCCACCACTAAAGGGTAATGTAAGGATAAGCGGAGCTAAAAATTCTGCACTGCCTTTATTGGCAGCATCCCTTTTAGGAACTGAAGATATAGTTTTAGAAGATGTACCTAAACTAAAGGATGTTGAGATAATGTGTGAGGTTTTAACATCTTTAGGCTCAACTGTGGAATACTTAGAAGAAGATGTTATAAAAATTAATTCTGCCAATGTAAATAAATATGAAACTAATTATGAGCTAATGAGTAAAATGAGGGCTTCATTCCTAGTGATGGGTCCCTTATTGACGAGACTTGGCAAGACTAAAAACTCTTTACCTGGAGGCTGTGCTATTGGTACAAGACCTATAGACCTACATCTAAAAGGATTTAGGGCTCTTGGAGCTACTATCGATACAAATCATGGTAATATTAATGCTTTTGCGGATAAACTTATAGGAGACAAGATATATCTTGACTTTCCATCTGTAGGAGCTACAGAGAATATTATGATGGCTGCGGTTATGGCTGAGGGAGAAACTATTCTAGATAATGCGGCTATGGAACCTGAAATTGTAGACTTATCCAACTTTTTGAACAAGTTAGGAGCCGATATAAAAGGTGCCGGAACATCTACTATAAGGATCAAGGGTGTTAAGAAATTAGGTGGTGCAAGGCATGCTATAATACCTGATAGAATTGAAGCTGGTACATTTATGGTAGCAGCTGCAATAACTAGGGGGGACGTAATAGTAGATAATGTAATATCAAATCATATTAAACCTGTCATAGCAAAGCTAAGAGAGGCTGGTTGTACAATTATCGAAAATGGAGATAGTGTAAGAGTAATTGGCAACAACGACTTAAAGGCGATAGACATTAAAACTCTTCCATATCCTGGTTTTCCAACTGATATGCAGGCTCAATTTATGGCATTGATGACTTTGCTTGAGGGGACAAGTGTAGCTATAGAAACTGTATTTGAAAACAGATTTATGCATGTAGATGAACTAAAGAGGATGGGTGCTGATATTAAAATTGACGGCCGTTCCGCTATAGTTACAGGAGTTACTTCTCTTACAGGAGCGCCTGTTAAGGCATCTGACCTAAGAGCCGGAGCTGCCTTAGTCCTTGCAGGACTTGTTGCTGATGGAGTAACAGAAATCGAAAATATCCATCATATAGATAGAGGCTATGATGGAATAGAAGATAAGTTTTCAAATCTTGGAGCAAAGATATATAGAAAAAGCTTCTAGCAGTGAACAATTAAAAAGACTATAAAAAATTCTAAATTATATAGGCGACCTTTGGTCGCCTATTGTCATTTGAGTATGCTTTTCTGTTATTCTTAATCCAGTGAGGAATCTCGGGTTTATCTTCTAATGTGAATTTTTAAAATAATGATAATATAACGAGGTGAAAATATCCCTCACTTCTTTAAGTGGCGGGTACCTATTAGCTTAAACAGGTGGTGTGTCTTAATCACCCACCTCGTTGCAATGGTGTGAAGTAATTGCTACGCAATTACCTCTGATATTTAAAGTTCTAAACATCATTCTTTTCTCATAGTATTAAATATACTATGGAGAAGAGGGGATTTGATGAAAAGAATTGGAATTTATATGCTAGGGGTCTTAATAATAACTATTCTTATGCCTACGGTTATTGTTAAGACCTTTAATTTTGTGTCTAAGGAAAATGTGGCTTCAGGAGAAGGATTTAAACCTCTTGAACAAATTACACCAAAGATTATTTCATCAAATAAGACAATGGAGATTACAGAGGTTTCTGAGAAAATAAAAGTGTTTAATCCCTATGACGATACAGTGGAGGAAATGGACCTGGAGCTCTATGTAAAAGGTGTGGTATCAGCTGAAATGCCTGCTGAATTTCATATAGAAGCATTAAAGGCACAGGCAATTGCGGCAAGGACTTATGCAGTGAGTAGAAATCAAAGATATCCAGATGGTCATCCAGATCATCAAGAAGCACCCATTTGTAGGGGTATACATTGTCAAGCCTTTCTATCCCTGGAAGAATTAAGAGAAATTCATGGAGAAAGTTGGGTAGATAAATACTGGGGAAAGATAGAAGAAGCTGTTGATTCTACCAAAGGCATGCTGATATATTACAATGATGTAGTTGCTGAACCTCTATATCATTCCACAAGTGGAGGTTTTACTGAGGATGCTATCAATGTGTTCGCCTATGATACACCATATTTAAAGTCCGTAAGCAGTCCTAATGAAGAGGGTTCACCAAAGTTTAAAACGGTAACAACTCTCACTGATAAGGAGTTTATAAATAAGATAAATGAGAAATATCCAAATGCAAAAATAGATATTGAAAACTTTTATGATAAGATTAAGCTTATTGAAAAAACAGATAGTGGACGGATTAAGAAAATAGCTATAGGAAACCAGATTGTGGATGGTAAAGCAATTAGAGAGCTATTCGGTCTAAACTCTACCAACTTTACGATTTCCTATGACCAACAGCTAAAGATTATAGATATAACTACACTTGGATATGGCCATGGAGTAGGAATGAGCCAATGGGGAGCCAATGGTATGGCTAAGAATGGTAGTAATTACTTAGATATTTTAAATCATTATTATACTGATATAGAGATAAAAAATTAGATCAATATTAATCTTCTTTGTTATGAGTTTTACTCTTGATGAAGAAGATTTTTTGTATCCTTTTTCCCCTACTTATGTATGAATTTCTACGATGTGGAAATAATATTTACAAATGGAGGTGGACAAATTGAAAAACAATTGGATTACATTTATTAAGCAAAATGGATTTCTTATCTTTCTTTTTATTAGCGTTTTAGTTGTTGCTACTGGTACAATCCTTATAGCTACTGAAAACCTAAGGATTGCCAAAGAACCTAGCGAGGATAAATTGGTGATTTTAGATGAGATTAAAGAAAGTCCAAATGAAAACATAGAGGTATCTAATATTGAAGAACCTGAAACTAGCGAGACTGAAAAAGAAACAGATGAAAGCAATGACTTCAATGCTATTCCAGATGAAGAGTCAAATGTAGCTTTGGAGCCTGATAAACCTATTGAAGAAGTAGATGTAAAAGAAATTGTAGATAATAAGGAAATTGTAAAGGAAGTTAGTGCAAAAAATGAAGATATAGAGTTTATAGACGATTATGAGGATGTTGAAGAGGTGGTTAGCCCGTCTAAGGTCCTTAGGTGGATGATTCCTGTTGAAGGTAAAATTTTAACGGAACACTCCCCAGATAAGCTTGTATTTTCTGAAACTCTAGAAGAATGGAGAGCACATTTAGGATTAGATATTGCTGCTAAAGTAGGAGATAAAGTTAAAGCCCCAGGAGATGGAGTCGTTAAAGAAATCAAAGAGGATGAATTATGGGGAATTACTATTACAATAGATCACGGTAAGGGTATAGAAAGCAGACTTTCAAACCTTGGGACTAAGGAATTGGTCAAAGAAGGACTTGAAGTTAAATATGGAGATTATATTAGTACTGTAGGAGACACGGCGAATATTGAGCTAATTATGGCACCCCATCTGCACTATGAGGTTTATAAAGATGGTAAAATAATCGATCCTCGTTCTATAACCTATTAGGAAAGCATAAGTATTTATTAAGTCCCAAAACAAAAGGGGGTCAAGTTGGTGAAGGATTATATTGAGGAGAGAGCTTTGGAAATTGCAAAATACATACTAAGTGAGGGAGCAACTGTAAGGCAGGCAGCATGTATTTTCGGAGTCAGTAAGAGTACAGTACACAAGGATGTGACGGAAAGATTACCTAAGATTAACCCTCTTATAGCATCCAAGGTTAAACAAGTACTTGAAACAAATAAGGCTGAAAGGCACATAAGAGGTGGCAAAGCAACTAAACTAAAATATAAGGAAGCAAAGGCATAGGTCCCATATAAGTGGGGCCTTTTAAATTTTTAAAAAATAAAATTAAAAAGAAGGATTTTATAAATATATGTCGAATAACCTTATGATAAGTGTATAAATAAGGAGGATATTTATGGGGGCTTTAAGGGCAGATGTAGGGATAGATTTAGGTACGGCAAGTATACTTGTCTATGTGAAAGGAAAGGGAATTGTATTACAAGAGCCTTCCGTTGTTGCAATCGATCAATATACTAATAAATTTTTAGCTGTAGGAGAAGATGCTAGAAAAATGCTTGGTAGAACACCAGGACATATTATTGCGATTAGACCTTTAAAAGATGGGGTTATTTCTGATTATAATGTCACTGAAAGAATGTTGAAATACTTCATTCAAAAGGCACTTGGCAAGGTGATTTTAAAACCTAGGCTAATAATATGTGTACCAAGTGGTGTTACTGAGGTAGAAAAGAGGGCTGTAATTGAGGCTAGCAATGAAGCAGGGGCTATAAAAACCTACTTAATCGAGGAGCCTATAGCAGCAGCTATTGGTGCTGGTATTGATATAACAGCTCCAACGGGAAATATGATAGTTGATATCGGCGGAGGAACTACAGATGTAGCTGTAATATCTCTTGGTGGAATTGTAGTTAGTAGATCTATTAAAGTAGCTGGCGATGAATGCGATGAAGCTATAACACGATTTATTAGAAAAAAATATAATATGATGATAGGAGAGCGTTCAGCTGAGGCTTTGAAAGTAAATATTGGATGTGCCTATCCATTTGAAGAAGAGCAGTTTATGGAAACAAAGGGCAGAAATCTACTTACCGGACTTCCACTTAATATAGAGGTGTCCTCGAATGATATGTTAGAGGCTTTAAGGGAGCCAGTACAGGAAATAGTTGATACAGTTCATGAGGTTCTTGAAAATACACCGCCTGAGCTTGCTGCAGATATAAGTAGTAGAGGTATTATAATGACCGGAGGAGGGGCCCTTCTATATGGGTTGGACAAGTTAATAGCCCAGACAACCGGAATTAACACTAGAGTTGCTGAAAATGCAGTGGAATGTGTAGCTATAGGTACAGGGAAATCCCTTGACTGGGTAGAAGTTTTGGATAAAGCAATGGAAAATAGTAAGAAGACTAGTTTTAGATAATATTAATTTATGTAAAGCTGTACACCTTAATTTGTGTACAGCTTTACATATGTAACCGCCAAAGAAGACAAATAGATGAAATTTATTTAAAATATTTGAAAAAAATTTGTAAAAAAGCCTTGCAATATTTTTAAATATATAGTATACTAAAATAGTTGTTGAAGTTAAGCAACAAATAAATGACGGGGTGTAGCGCAGTTTGGTAGCGCACGTGGTTTGGGACCATGGGGCCGGGGGTTCAAATCCTCTCACCCCGACCATAAGAAAAGCTGATTACTTTAGTAGTCAGCTTTTTTACTTTTTTGAATTTAAAATTGTACCATAACCTTCCTTAACCAACTTGTAATGTATTTGTAACCAAATTGAGACATTGCAACTATATAATGAAAAGTAGATATTTCCTACTTTCTAAAGTAGGAGCACCAATTGAATTAATTATTGAAAAATTATCGAGGTGACTTTATGAGAAGAATAACGAAGAAGGATTTTCTTTCAATTATGGCAGCTGCTATGTTGACAATTTCAGCTTATCCTGCCCATGCAAATCAAATCACTGTAAATATGCCACATATAATATATGAAAATATAGATAAACAAAATGTTTCATCTGGAGTGGTTCATGAAAGGATTCAGAAATTCACTGACCAGGGCTGGTGGAATATAAATGTTTTGAGAATAAATCTTAAGGATGATTATACTGAGCTTAAAGGGTTATTTAATACAGATGGTATTCCAAACAGGGACAAGGTTAGTACAATGGTAAATAGAAGTGGAGCTGTTGCAGCTGTAAATGGAGATTATTTCAACTATCAGCCATTGCCATCAGCCATGGGCACTCTGATCAATAATGGAGAAATCATATCTTCTCCAATTGAACTTGGTTGGGCTCTTCCAACATTTTATATTACCAATTCTGATAGAACTGGAATTGACTATCTTGATAGAAAAATGGTAGCTACTAATCTTAGAACCGGAAAAGAAGTGCTTATAAACACAGTAAATAAGGTCACTAAAGAGTTTGATACAGTAACTTTATTAAATAAGAACTGGGGATTAAAATCAATAGGAAGCAGATTTCACAAAGACCTTGTAGAAGTTATAGTAGTAAATGGAGTTGTACAAGGTAGAAGAATTGGTGGAGATCCATTTGATATACCTAAAACAGGTGATGCGTACGTATTAGCTGTAAGAAATGAAAATCTAAGTCACTTTGAAGCAGGTGATAAAGTAAATCTTAGTCTCCAGACTGTTCCTGATTTAAATGAAATAAAATTTGCTATAGGTGGAGGAAGTATAATCCTTAAAAATGGTGAACTATCACTAACTAATATCAACAGCAAAGGAAATGAGCCTCGAACAGGTATTGGAGTAAATCGAGATGAAAGTGAGTTGATACTAGTAACTATAGATGGAAGAGATTCATCTTTTAAAGGGGTAAGCCAGGAGGTATTCGGAGCTATACTAAAGGAGCTTGGAGCATATAATGCACTTAATCTTGATGGTGGTGGTTCAACTACTATGGCTATAAAGCCACTTGATGAAGATAAGGCAATAGTAGTCAACAAACCTTCAGATGGTGGTGAACGATCCGTTGTCAATGCTGTAGGTGTATTTTCGAATGCACCGGTTGGAGAGCTTTCCTATCTTAAACTATCAACTGATGATAATAATATGTTTCTAGATACTAGTCGAAGAATTAAAGTAAGGGGATTTGATAAAAATAATAACCCTGTTGAAATTGATGAATCCAAGATAATATTTTCAACTAAAGGTATAGCGGGAGGTTTCACAGGAAATACATTTAAAGCAGTATCATCTGGAAAGGGAAAGATTATAGCTTCCTATGGAAAGGTAACTGGCTCTCTGGATATAAATGTTTTAGGACCCGTAATGGACCTAAGTACTAAGACTCCTACAATAAACTTAGATATTAATAGTCAGCATAAAATTGGAGAATTCCTTGGAATGGATAGTATTGGAACAGAAGCCAAGATATATATAGAGGATATATTATTAAATATAATAGGAAGTATTGGAGAAATAAAGGATGGTGTGCTATATAGCGGAAGTGAGCCAACAGGAGGTGCGATTTCAGCCAGCTTAGGTAATGGAGTTGAAAACATACTGGTATCAGTAGGTTCTGTTGGAACTTTGGTAGATAGCTTTGAAGCATTGGATAAATACAGTTTTTCTGGATATCCTCAAACTGTAACAGGTAATCTTGGATTGGTTAATGAAGCTAGAGAGGGGATATATTCCCTAGCTCTAAACTATAATTTCTCAGCTGGAGGAAACACTAGAGCAGCCTATATAAACTTTGGGCCAAATGGCTTAACTTTTAATGGGTATCCTAAGAAATTAGGTCTATGGGTTAAAGGTGATGGAAGCGGTACTTGGATGAGAGGGAATTTGAAGGACGGCAAAGGAACTGAATATATTGTAGACTTTAAGAAGACCCTAGATTTTACTGATTGGCAGTATCTTAATGTAGATATACCTGTGCAGGTAAGCTATCCATTAACCCTTCAAAGAATTTATACTGCAGAAACTGATTCTGCTAAGAAGCCTACTGGTCAGATACTAATAGATGGTTTAACTGCATATTATCCTTCATCTGTAGGAAATCTAGTTCTTCCTACTCCATCCATATTAAAGGATGAGTTAAAAGGTAATAAAAAGGTGGATAAAAATGGATACAAATTTATAGTTGCATCTGAACCAAAGGGATTAAATGAATTAGTAGGTTATGATGCATTAACTACTCTGAAAAATAGGATTGGAAAGAATAAAATCAGTATATTGCTTAATGGAGCTTCAGAACCATTTAAATCTGGCATAGGTAACTACGCAATGATTGATGTCGGAAGTTCATATAATGTTAAAAAGCACCATGATGTATTGTTCTTTAGTCTAAATTCATCAAAAAGAGGAATTAGGGCCACTGACCCTAGTCAATGGGTAAATTTGATAAATGATTTACAGACCAAAGTAGAAACAAACTTTATTGTATTCTTACCAACACCTATATTTGGTACAAACGGCTTTACTGATACAATGGAGGCGGAGCTTCTGCACGAAAAGCTTCTAGAGGCTAAATCAAGAGGAAAGAATATATTTGTAGTTCAAGGTGGGAATTCTACGAAGTCTGAACTTAAGGATGGTATAAGATATATTCAATTGAATACAAGTCCTTTAATTACCCCAGATAATATTTATGATATATCTGTAGCAGAATTTGTTGTTAACGGAAGCAATATAACTTATGAAATCAATAATATATTTCCAAGACCTAAAATAATGGTGAAATAATATTTAAAATTATTAAAATATATATTTGACTATCATATTATAGTATGCTAGAATTATTATTCGTAAGGGAAACGGTATATTGTTTCCATAATAGCATAAAATAAAAATAAATATCTCCTTATTAAGAGTGGTGGAGGGAATGGGCCCGATGATACCCGGCAACC
>CAZAJU010000033.1:0-22138 GCA_964485455.1 uncultured Tissierella sp. | reverse complement strand
TCTTTAATTTCATAATCATCAGCTCCCCCAAGCATCTCTTAAGAAATATAGTAAATAAGTTTATCCTATATTATCATATAAGTTTCGGATTACCAAGGATCTCCCCTAATTAAAAGTATAGAAAAAATTTATCTAAAATTTTTGTAAGATTTTATAAGATGATGACATTACATTAGTGAAGAGGTACTTAGCTAACTTAAAATATTATACTAATACTAATGAGGGGTGAGATTATGGTTAAAAGGATTTTTTATATTTGTTTATTGATATTAGCTCTAATAATGGTAGGCTGCTCTTCAGATAGTAATATGAATGAAAGTGTTGAAGTAATTGATGATTTTTTAAACGAGTATTATAATCAGCTTACTTTTTCACAAGAGATTTGGGAAAATATTAGCGCAAACATCGATGGAGTAATATCTGAAAACAATAATGCACCAATTGAATATGTAAATGAGTTTAGAAAATATTTAACTGAAGATTGCTTTGATCGTATGGTTAGCAATCGATTAATTCCAAATTTTAATATGGAGGCCTATGGTGCAGAATCAGTTGAAATTAATAACCTTGAGCTAATTAAAGAAGATGAAGGAAAATATAAGGTTACTTATATTTTAAAGATTAAAAAAGCAAATGAAGAGAATAGCTTTGCCAATAATCATGAAATAAGATTATTAGTAGCGGACGATAAACCATTAATAGATTTAATTAGTGGTGATTTTGTATGGGAATAATTAAAACATAATATATCAAAAAAGCCGCTGAATTATAAAGTATTAATTCAGGGTGTGTTTGGATTTCCCTTCCATCAAGCATGAAATAATTCATTTTAGGAAGGTCAATTATTTCGGGTTTGATGGAAGGGAAATATATAGATTTATCTTCTTTTCTCCATTCGTATTTCATAATCGGTCTCCTCTTGTAAATAACTTACTTTAGTTTGTCTCTATTTACTATTCAAAGTGCTCTTTATATTTTATCAAGTAAAGAATGATGACCTATATCCAAAATCAATATTATCCTATATCCATCATACCTCCAAATTAATCTTATATCCATATTGACACTGCATTCAAAGAGTCCATTAAAACCCTGTATTTTCTTTGTTCTAAGAGATGGATGAAATGGATTTTCCATTAGAAATGTCAATTTCTTTGCTACTAATTTTTGTTCATTAGGAGTTAATTTCTTTAGACTCTTTTCAAAGGATTTAGAGGGTTTAAGTCTATATTTCATCTATCTTTATACCCATTTCACTAAACATCTCAGAAACGTCATCATATTCCTTTAAATCACCATAGTCCTCCTCTACTTCTTTAACCAGCTTTGCAATCCTCTCCATCTTATCTTTTGGATATACTACTACCGGTAATAATAATATACCTCCATCCTTTTCAACAACTTCAAAAATATCACCTTCGCTTGCACCAATTTTTTTTAATATATCTGCTGGGATTGTAATTTGAGATCTTGAACGAAGTTCTACTAACATCACATACATCTCCTTTTCCGATTTTCTTACTTTCTGATTTTATTATATGACTGAATATAAATTTTGTCAATATATAGATTCATATCTAATAATTGTACTTCAAGTAAAGTAGAATCCCCTGAATTAATCACAATTCAGGGGATTTGATGTTTATTATGAATCAACTACTATATCAAAAACATTCCCACTATAGTAGTCACTACTAAGCCTATAACTACAGGCTTAAAGTTCCTTCTTGTAAGTTCAAATGGGTCTACCCCACAAATTGCTGCTACTGGAATTACTGCCCATGGGATTAGGGTTCCGCCTCCTACCCAAATAGCAGCTACTTGACCTAGGGCTGTAAGAGTTGCCACTCCTCTACCTAGTGCAGCACCAAATAATTTAGCAACTGAACCCGCTAAAGAGATTCCAGAGAAGCCTGAACCGTCAAGACCTGTAATTGCTCCTACTCCTGTAAGGGTTACGGCACCAATAGTGCTATTTAATGGTACTGCATTCGCAAGTGCTAATCCTAAATCGTTTACTATACCTTGGGATCCTTTAGGTAGGAACTCACCTATTACCGTTAAAAACCCACTATCTCCTAGATAGAAGAATGCTGCTATTGGAATTACGGGACCAAATACTTCGAATCCAAATTTAAAGCCCTTCACTAGATACTTAGTTATTTCTTCTAAGGCACCATCTTTGTGAACAAGTACTGATATTAGGATTAGAATAAATATAGCAGTTCCTCCAATTAAAGCTGTAGCATCTCCTCCTGCTAAGTTTAAACTAAACATTATGGCTACATCTATGATGAATAATATTGGAATCAATATAGCCAATCTTTTCTTTACACTTAAATTCAATATAGTTTTTAATTCCTGATCTTCATCTTCCTTAAGCTTTGTAAAATTATTATTATTTTTAAGTTTACCGCTTTTTAAGTCCTTTCTTAGGAATATAAATGCAGTTATAGTAGTAACAAATCCCATCACCACAACTAGAGGTACGCTAGCAGATACTACATCACCTACGGGTATACCTGCTGCATCTGCAGTTAACTTTGGTGCTCCTTGTATTATGAAATCACTTGATAGTGCTATCCCGTGTCCAAATAGATTCATTGCCATTGCTACACCTAATGCCGGAAGTCCTACATTTACAGCCACAGGTAGCATTACTGCTCCCACTAGGGCTACAGCCGGAGATGGCCAGAAGAACCAAGAGATAACCATCATAAGTAATCCTATTATCCAATATGCCAATGTAGGCGTCTTGATAAATTTAGTAAATGGGCTTATCATAATTTCATTGATGCCGCTTTTAGTAAGTATTGTGCTCATAGCTACAATAATTGAAATGATAAGAATTGTACCGAGCAGTTCTGTTATAGCGAATATAAAGCTGTTGAATATATTCATAACCCCTGATGATACTGAACCTGTAGCTACAAATGCCAGTAAGAATATACCTACAATACAGACTAAACTGGTATCTCTTTTTCTAATCATCACTACCAATATAAGCAGAGTAAAAACCAGAAAAATATAATGTAATGAGCTAAGGTCTACATTCATAAAATCCCTCCTAAATTTGCAATAGTAATCTTAATTTACAATATGCTAGAAGGGTTTTTATTGTTATTCTTTAATTGTAGCTATCATAGCTTGAAAATAAATGTAGCCCATAATAAATCCACCAATTACATCTGTAGGCCAGTGTACCCCTAAATAGATTCTACTTATTCCCATTAAAAGAACATCCAAGAGAGCTGCAGTATATATGATTTTCTTATTTTTTTTAAACAAATCGGTTTTAGATAAAAGATAGGCAAAGGTTAGATACATGCTCATAGAAACCATAGAATGACCGCTTGGATAGCTTAATCCACCCTGTTCAACTAGAAAGAAATCTACAGGTCTTGTACGATTGATTAGAAACTTTAGAAGGTAATTTAATATCCAACAGCCTAAAGATGATGCTATTAGCAGCTTGGATATATAGTATTTCTTTTTTAATATGGTATATATAAATCCAATACCTACAGCAGGGAAAAGAAAGTATTCTGAGCCTATAAATGAAATGAATTTCATAATAGATAATACTACTGGATTTGTGTGACCATGAATATATTCTAATACCCATACATCAAATAGTATTCCTTCTGATGAATTTCTAACCATAAATCCAAAAATAATAAATGTAATAAAAGATAGTACAGAAAATATTTTATTAAATCTTCTATTCATATTATAACCTCATTTTCTTATTCATCCTAAAATCCTTCGAGAGTAAATAAGAAAAGCTTCTAAAGAAGCATTTAATGTAGCTTTTCTTGTTACTCATTAACGGAAAGTTCACTAATATATAAAAATTCAAAGTAGAACTTTCCTATTCATAATAAAAAGATAGCATTATAAATGCTATCTTTTATATCTATTTTCTCTTTTTCTTTGGTGCCATATGAATAGCCAAGTCGTTTAATCCTAGTGCTGCTTCATGCATTGCCTCTGAAAGAGTTGGGTGAGCGTGTATAGTTCTTGTTATTGCAGCTGCATCCATTTTATTAGCTATTGCTAATGCTCCTTCATGAATTAAATCATTTGCATGAGGTCCTAGAATATGAACTCCAAGGATCTTATCATCATCTTTTCCTGCAAGGATTTTGATAATTCCTTCAGGTTCACCTAAGGATAGTGCCTTACCATTTGCTGAGAACATAAATTTACTTGATTTATATTCTATTCCTTTTTCCTTAAGTTGCTCTTCAGTAAATCCTACTTGAGCTACTTCATTCATTGTAAATACACATGCTGGCCAATGCTCTAACACGATATCAGGGTGGTGACCCATAATCTTTTCAACAACATACTCACCTTGAGCACTTGCTACGTGAGCTAGTTGGATTCCTTTAGAGTTAACATCACCTATTGCATATATCCCTTCAACAGTAGTTTCAAAATCATCATTTACAACGATGCCTTTTCTACCTACTTCTACACCTACTCCTTCAAGGTTAAGTCCATCAACTAATGGCGCTCTACCTGAAGCTATAAGAACATAGTCTCCAACTACTTCTATTTCTTCATCTTTTTCCTTATATTTCGCTACAACTTTAAGCTTGTCGCCCTCTTTTACGATTTCCTTTGCTCTTATATCAACATAAGTTTCTATACCTTGTTTCTTTATCATAGGTGTTAGTCTCTTTGCTATTTCCTTGTCTGCATCCTTAAGGATTCTGGAAGCAAGAAGAATAACATTAGAGCCAAGTTCTTTATAGATACTAGCAAATTCAAGACCTATAACTCCTCCACCTACTACTATTAAAGTTTCTGGTATATGCTCTAGCTCAAGTAAATCATCTGATGTTATAACGCCTTCTAAGTCTACACCTTTTGTTTCAGTCATTTGAGGGAAAGAACCAGTAGCAATAACTATGTTATCAACTTCTACCTCTCTACTACCTCCAGCTAATAATTCAACTGTTAAAGTGTTTTTATCTTTAAGCGCTGCAGTTCCAGCTATAAATTCGATATTCTTATATGATGCTATTAATTGTTCAATTCCTGATACAAGAGTATGCACAACATTTTTCTTTCTCTCTTGTAAAGCCTTGCCATCCAATTTATATCCATCTACAGTTATACCAAATTCATCTGCTCTTTTTATAGATGACATTATTTCAGCATTTCTGAAATAAGTCTTAGTAGGGATACAGCCTCTATTCAGGCATGTACCCCCAACTTGTCTATTTTCTATTAGGGTTACATCTGCACCTAATTGAGCAGCTCTTATTGCAGCAACGTAGCCTCCTGGGCCAGCACCAATAATTGCTATTCTTTTAGTCAAAATATATTCCTACCCTTCGTATTTTAAAATTGGATTTTTAGCCGCCTTAGTTTCATCAGGTCTTCTAACTATTGTGTTATTAGGAGCTGATTTTAGTAATTCTGGGCTCTCGCTTGCTTCCTTTGCTATCTCAATCATTGCATCTATGAAAGCATCCATAGTTTCCTTGCTTTCTGATTCTGTTGGTTCAATCATCAATGCTTCATGGATAATCAATGGGAAGTAAATTGTTGGTGGATGGTATCCTTTATCTAACAGTCTCTTAGCTACATCTAGAGTAGAAACTTCACTTAAAGTATCCTTTAATCCACCGAATACTACTTCGTGCTTAACTAGCTTATCTATTGGAAGATAGTAGTAATCCTTAAGTTTTGCTTTAATATAGTTAGCATTCAATACTGCCATTTCAGTAGCCTTCTTAAGTCCATCACTACCCATTGTTAAGATATAGGTATATGCTCTTAAGAAAATACCAAAGTGACCATAGAAGTCCTTAACTTTACCTATTGAGTTAGGTATATTGTAGTCAAGGAAGTAAGTGCCATTATCTCTCTTTCCTACCATAGGAACAGGAAGGAATTCAGCTAAGAAAGCTTTACATCCAACAGGTCCTGAACCAGGTCCTCCACCACCATGAGGTGTTGAGAAAGTCTTATGAAGGTTGTAGTGAACTACGTCAAATCCCATATCTCCAGGTCTAGCATGACCCATGATAGCATTTGTATTAGCTCCATCATAGTAAAGAAGTCCGCCAGCTTCATGAACGATTCTAGAGATTTCTTTTACTCCCCTATCATAAATACCAACTGTATTAGGGTTTGTAAGCATTAATCCAGCTGTATCATCACCAACTGCTGCTTTAAGAGCTTCAAGGTCTACTAGACCTTCGTCAGTTGATTTAAGTTCTATTATTTTATATCCAGCCATTGTTGCAGTTGCTGGGTTAGTTCCGTGAGCTGAATCTGGAACGATAATCTTATCCCTCTTGAAATCACCATTCTTTTCATGGTAAGCCTTGATTAACATGATACCTGTGATCTCACCATGAGCTCCTGCTGCAGGTTGTAATGTAACTCTATCCATTCCAGCTATTTCAGCTAAGGATTTTTCAAGTTCATACATTACTTGTAAAGAACCTTGAACACAACACTCTGACTGAAGTGGATGACAATTTGCAAAACCATCATATCTTGCAACGTCTTCATTTATCTTAGGGTTGTACTTCATAGTACAGGAACCTAGTGGATAGAAGCCTGTATCCAATCCATAGTTTTTATCTGAAAGATTTGTATAGTGTCTTATAACATCTACTTCACTTACTTCTGGGAAATTTAGTTCCTTATCAGTTAAGAATTCAGCCGGTATAAAACTATCTAATGCTTTATCTTCAACGTCAAGTGCTGGAAGGTTATAAGCTTTTCTACCTGGTACTGATAATTCGAATATTAGCTTATCATAATTTTTCATTATTTAACCCCCTCCAATACTTCACATAGTTTGTCGATTTCCTCTTTAGTTCTCTTTTCAGTAACTGCATATAAAGAAGCATTCTTGAATTGAGGATAATCTTTACCAAGGTCGTATCCACCGATCATTTGTGCATCTAGAAGAGCTTTGTTAACTTCTTCAACGCTTGTTTCAGATGTTAAGGCAAATTCCATAAAGAATGGCTTATCAAATAATGGTTTATATTTACCTGATTTAGTTAATTGATCAAAAGCATAATGAGCTTTTTTAGCACATTGAGTTGCAACTTCTTTTAATCCTTCTTTTCCCATAGTTACCATGTAAATAGTAGCTGCCAAAGCATTTAGTCCTTGGTTGGAACAAATATTTGAAGTAGCCTTATCTCTTCTTATGTGCTGCTCTCTTGCTGCAAGTGTTAATACGAAGGATCTCTTTCCATCTAAATCAGTAGTTTCACCTATGATTCTACCAGGAATTTTTCTCATGTAATCCTTCTTAGTAGCCATGAATCCTAAATATGGTCCACCAAATTGTAGTGGAATTCCAAGTGGCTGTCCATCACCAACCACGATATCTACATCTAATTCGCCTGGTTTCTTCAATATAGCTAAGGATATTGGGTTAACGGATGCTATAAAGCTAGCCTTCTTACCCTTATGTGCTATTTCTCCTAAACCTTTCAAATCTTCAAGAACACCGAAGAAGTTAGGGTTTTGAACGATAACAGCTGCTGTATTGTCTGAAACAAGAGAAGCTAGAGCATCAGCATCAGTAACTCCATCTTTTAATCCAACTTCTACAACTTTTAGATGTTGTTGGTGTGCATATGTCTTAAGAATTTGTCTAGCCTCTGGTTTTACACCAGCGGATACTATTATTTCATCCTTTTTAGAGTGTGCACATGCCATAAGTGCAGCTTCTGTAATTGCTGTACCACCATCATATAGTGATGCATTGGCAAGATCCATACCAGTTAGGTTAGCTATTAAAGTCTGATATTCAAAGATGTACTGTAATGTACCTTGACTTATTTCTGGTTGATATGGAGTATATGATGTATAAAATTCACTTCTAGATATGATTGCATTTATCACAGATGGAATGTAGTGATCGTATGCACCAGCACCTAAGAAGCTTGCTAATTTACTAGTTGAGCAGTTTTTGTTTGCTAAACTCTTTAAATAGTTAGTTACTTCTAACTCGCTCTTTGATGCAGGAATATTTAGAGGTTGTTTTAGATGAACATCCTCTGGGATATCTGAAAACAATTGGTCTACTGAATCTAGACCAATTGCTTTTAACATTTCCTGTTCGTCCTGAGGAGTATTAGGAATGTATGGGTACATATTAAGCCTCCTCTGCTAGGAACTTTTCATAATCCTCACTTGTCATTAATTCATCTAATTCTTCTTTATTAGTTAAAGCAACTTTAATAATCCAGTTCTCATATGGATCAGCGTTTATTAAAGCTGGATCATCTTCTAAAGCTTCGTTTACAGCAACAACTTTACCGCTAACTGGGATGTAAACATCTGCTGCAGCCTTAACGGACTCAACAGCTGAGAATGAATCTTCTTTAGCTAATTCATCATCAACTTCTGGTAGTTCAACATATACTATATCTCCAAGATGCTCTTGTGCATAGTCTGAAATACCAATATATGCTTCGTCTCCTTCTACTTTAACCCATTCATGGTCATTTGAGTACAATAATCCTTTTACAACTTTCATTAATAAACCCTCCTAAAATTAGTTTTTTTATTTTTTATTAGTCATTTGACTATTTATAGGAAACAATATAAACTGTTTCATACTTTATTCACTTAATTGTTATTTTTTAAGAAACTTTTTGCTAATAGCTTTAGCCTTTACAGGTTTGTTTCTAATCATTATATCAAACTCTGTATCAAGTGCTGTAAATTCAGTAGCTACTAAAGCATTTCCTATAGTTTTCTTAAGAGTTGGACTCATATAACCAGTAGTTACATGTCCGATAGTTACTCCATCTTTTTGAATTTCCATACCTTCTCTTGCAATACCTCTTCCAAGAAGTTCAAATCCAACTAATTTTCTCTTAAGTCCTGCAGCCCATTGCTTGTTAAGCTCTTCTTTACCAATGAAATCTCCAGCTTTGTCAAGCTTAACAAAGTATTTAAATCCAGCTTCTAATGGATTTATCTCTTCATTCATTTCATGTCCATATAATGGAAGTGATGCTTCAAATCTAAGAGTATCTCTACATCCTAAACCTGTTGGAAGTATTCCAAATTCTTTACCTGCTTCAAGAACAGCATTCCATACCTTAACAATGCCTTCATTATCAGAATAAATTTCGAATCCGTCTTCACCTGTATATCCAGTTCTGGAAATCATACAGTTTACTCCTCCGATTTTAACATCTCTTTGAAGGTGGAAGAACTTTAGATCATCTAGATTGTAGTCAGTTAACTTTTGAACAGTCTTTTGTGCAAGAGGTCCTTGAACTGCAACTTCTCCAACAGTTTCTGATATGTTCTCAATTTCAACATCGAAGTTTCCTTTTTGCTCTTTAATCCAAGCAAAATCTTTATCAACGTTTGCAGCATTTACAACTAAATACATGTACTCACTGTTATAACGATAAACTAGTAAGTCATCAACTACTCCACCGTGTGGATAACACATGAATGTATAAATTACTTGGTTGTCTACAATTGAAGTTATGTCATTAGTCATTAAGTAATCAACAAAAGCTAAAGCATCCTTACCTTTAATTGTTATTTCTCCCATGTGTGATACATCAAAAATTCCTACTGCATTTCTAACAGCTTCATGCTCAGGTATTAATCCAGTGTATTGTATTGGTAAATACCATCCAGCATATTCTACAACATCAGTAAGCTTAACGTGCTCATCGTATAGCGGCGTCTTTTTTGCTGTCATTTTATCACTCCTTTCAGATTTTATGTTATACTATATAAACAATTAAAAGTTATGAGATGGTATAAAACCACCATGTTCCATATTAGTAAATAAGTATCAATATTATTTACTAATATATCCATAACTCCATTATACATAAGGAGGTTCAGATATGCAATACCGTTATTTTACTAAAAAGCGAATAAAAATTTCGAATTTGGGATTTGGTTGTATGAGATTTCCAACTATAGACAATGATTTGTCAAAAATTGACGAAAAAATGGCTAGCGAAATGTTAAGGTTTGCTATAGACAAGGGTGTGAATTATTTAGATACTGCATACCCCTATCATCGAGGGATGTCAGAAAGCTTTTTAGGTGAATTCTTAAGCAATAATTCACTTAGAGACAAGGTCTATTTAGCCACTAAATCACCAGTTTGGCTAGTTGAAAAGTATGAGGATTTCGAAAGGCTATTAGATGAGCAACTTGAACGACTTAAGACGAACTATATCGATTTCTATCTTCTGCATTCCCTATATAAAAAAACTTGGGATAATATTGTAAATCTAAAGGTTTTTGATTTTTTAGAGGATGCTAGAAAAAAAGGTAAGATCAAGCACATAGGATTTTCCTTTCATGATGAACTACCACTTTTTAAAGAAATTTTGGACTCATACCAGTGGGACTTTTGCCAAATACAATTGAATTTCTTAGATACAGAATATCAAGCAGGCTTGGAAGGCTTAAAATATGCAAAGAACAGAGATATTGATGTTATTGTAATGGAACCAATAAAAGGTGGTAGATTGGCTACTGCTTCTTATGATATTCAACAAATATGGGATGAAAGTTCTATAAAAAGATCTCCAGCAGAATGGGCTTTGAAATATATCTTTGATATGGAGGATGTTTCTCTAGTTTTAAGTGGTATGTCCTCTATGGACCAGGTGGTGGAAAATATTAGAGTTGCAGAGGAAAGCAGCCCAAGGTCATTAAAACAAGAAGAACACGACTTAATAAGTAGAGTTTCTAAGGTATATAAGGATAAAATAAAGGTTAGTTGTACAGGATGTGAGTACTGTCTTCCATGTCCTTCTAGTGTAGCTATTCCTAATATATTTGAACTTTATAATAATATTTATGTTTTTGGCTCTATTGACCAATCAAAGGCATCATATAATAAGTATAAAGAAAATAATGAGGATGCTACTAAATGTGTAGAATGTGGTGCATGTGAAGAGATTTGTCCACAGCACCTCAAAATAATTAAGCTTCTTAAGGAAGCCGAAGAAGCTCTTAAATAGATTTGGCCTTGTCTTAAAAAAGACAAGGCCATTTTTATTAAGAATATGAAAGTTCTACTTTAAATCATTTATATAAAAGGAATTTCCGTTGATGAGTAACAAGAAAAGCTACGTATAAAGGCATCTTTAGAAGCTTTTCTTGTTATTTACCTTCAATTTTGCTAAAATACTTTATTATGCCAGCATATATAGACCACGCAACCTTTTCCTGATACTCCGATGTATTTAGTAATTTAGCTTCTATATCATTTGATAAAAAGCCAGCTTCTATTAAAACTGAAGGAATATCCATTTCTTTTAACAAATATACCTCCTCATTTATCTCTGGAAGACGCTTATTTTCTTTGTTTAGTACATCTCTAAGTTCATCTTGAAGTATATATGCTAACTTCTGACTTTCAGGGAATCTCTTACTATAAAAGGTTTGTGCACCTGAGTATTTTGGTTTAGTAAAGCTATTTAGATGAATACTCAAGAATATATCGCAGGCAGAGTCCTCTATTAATGCTTTTCTATTCTTTAAGTCCTCTGTTTTCATTTGTTTTAAAGTAGATGATTTTTTTGTGTAAAGACCTTTGTCCTCATCTCGAGTCAAAACAGCTATCCCACCGCTTTGCTCTATATATCTTTTTAGCTTCAATGCTATTTTTAGATTAATATCATCTTCTTCAATACCTTCTTTAGATAATGCTCCCGAGTCCACTCCCCCATGTCCTGGATCTATTCCAATTATTCTATTTGTTATTGGCAGGTATATTTCCTTAGTTTTATGATATTCATTAAAAAATATTATTACACAAGAAAATAAAAATATGACTATTATTATAACTGTATATAATACTTTTGTACTAATATAAATAATTCTCATAATCCCACCTCTCTAAATTATATGAGAGTATAGAGCTGTTATTCCTACCCTATAATTTCAAAGTGGAAATTTGAAAATTAATGGTTAGATTTATAAGAAATTTTTACTTCCCGATTAAATAAGAAAAGCTTCTAACGAAGCGATAGATGTAGCATTTCTTGTTACTCATTGACAGAAATTTCTATTTATATAAGATTCAAGGTAGAACTTTCCTATTCGTAATAAAAAAAGCACAGACTGAGTCTGCGCTTTATAAAACATATTATCTCTTTGAGAATTGTGGTGACTTTCTAGCTTTCTTGAATCCGTATTTCTTTCTTTCCTTCATTCTAGAATCTCTAGTTAAATGTCCAGCTTTCTTAAGTATAGGTCTTAATTCCTCATCTGATTCGATTAATGCTCTTGCTATACCATGTCTGATAGCACCAGCTTGACCTGTAAATCCGCCACCTTCTACCTTCACAATTACATCAAATTTATCAGAAGTCTCAGTTATTACTAGAGGCTCCTTTGCTATAACCTTCAATGTTTCATAATTGAAGAATTCATCAATATCTCTATTATTTATAGTTACTTTACCGTTTCCTGGGATTAGTCTAACTCTTGCAACAGATGTCTTACGTCTTCCTGTTCCCATAAATTGTACTATAGCCATTTACAGTCCTCCTTTCCTAACTAAAATTCGTATACTTCTGGCTTTTGAGCTTCGTGACCGTGCTCAGTTCCTGAATATACTTTAAGTTTTTTAATCATATTTCTTCCTAAGCTGCTCTTTGGAAGCATACCCTTTACTGCTAATTCAATAACCATTTCTGGTTTTTCTTCGATTAGCTTTGCGTATGAAACATATCTGTCTCCACCAGGAAATCCTGTATGATAGAAATGAGTCTTTTGTTCTAATTTCTTACCAGTTAATTTAACCTTATCTGCATTGATTACTATTACATAATCACCTGTATCAACGTGGCTTGTATAAATTGGCTTGTTCTTTCCACTAAGGATATTTGCTATTTCAGTTGCTAATCTACCTAGCACTTTATTTTCAGCGTCAACGATGTACCATTTTCTTTCTACTTCATTAGCTTTCGCCATATAGCTTTTCATTCATTTCACTCCCTTAAACTAACATATCAGGTGTCTCTCAAAAAGTTTCCGGGCTCTTTTTAAACACTCTTATATATTCTAATACATGTATTTATCTATGTCAAGATATTTTCAATCATAATAAACTTTTTCTAAAAACAGTCCACAAGCGGCAGCTGTCTTACCTGCACAGTCTCTATTTTTTGCTTCTAATATCTTTAAGATATAATCAGACTCTTTCTGCCCATTTCCAATAAGGATTAGAGTACCAACTATATTCCTGACCATATATTTTAAAAATGAGTTCCCTTCTATGGTTATCTCAATAAATTCATTTTGCCGAATGATGTTTATTTCATATATGGTCCGTATCGTATCCTTTACTATGGAGCCTTTGTTCATAAAACTCTTAAAATCGTGTTCTCCAATTAAATGTATAGATGCTTTTTTCATCTTGTCTATATCCAAATCATATTTATGATATAGGGAATAATATCTTTTTATAGGACTAGGTGTTTTTCCATTATATATTATATATCTATATCTTTTTTTAGTAGCACTGAACCTAGAGTGAAATTTTAAGTCCACTTCCATTGAATCAACTATGGCTATATCTTCCGGAAGAACATTATTTAAAACTGTCTTAAATTTATCTCCAGGTATAGTGGAGTTGGTATAAAAATTAGCTACTTGACCTTTTGCATGAACTCCACTATCAGTTCGTCCAGAGCCAATTAATCTTACATTTTCACCTGTAACCTCTTCTATTGATTTTTCTATTACCTCTTGGACAGTAATGGCATTTTCTTGATTTTGCCAACCGGAATAATTGGTTCCATCATATTCAATTATCAGCTTTATATTCTTCATATATTTAAATACCTAGTAGACATTATTAACCCAAAGTAAATAATCATTGAGGTCATTACTACTAGATCCGTTTTCTTAAGCTTGAGCTCATTCAACCTAGTACGATTTTCTCCACCCCTATAGCATCTTGCTTCCATAGCTGTTGCAAGCTCATCAGCTCTTCTAAAGGCATTTATAAATAGGGGAACAAGTAGTGGCACTAAGTTCTTAGCTCGATTTAATATATTTCCGGATTCAAAATCAGCTCCTCTTGCCATCTGAGCTTTCATAATCTTGTCTGTTTCCTCTAATAATGTAGGAATAAATCTTAAAGCAATTGTCATCATCATAGCTAATTCATGTGCTGGAAGACCCAGTTTTCTAAATGGATTTAAAAGCTTTTCTATTCCATCTGTAAGGGCTATTGGAGAAGTGGTTAAGGTCAAAAGAGATGTTCCAGTTATTAGAAATATAAGTCTTAGAGCCATAAATACTGCAGTGCTTAATCCTTCTTTAGTAACAGTTAGGGGACCGATATTAAATAGGACTTCTCCCTTGGTCATGAAAATATTAATTGTTAAGGTAATAAGTATAATAAATACCAGGGGTTTTATACCTTTAATAATAAATTTTAAAGGAAGCTTTGCTACCTTTATCACTGTTCCTATGAAGATTATAATAAATATATATGGAAAAAAACTATTTATAAAGAAAAGTGAGGCTATAAATAACCCTATAATTATAATTTTTATCCTCGGATCTAGTTTATGAACTATAGATTCTCCAGGAAAATATTGACCAATAGTTATATCCTTAAGCATCTTGTTTTCTCCTTAAATACTTCATAATTTCTTGCTTGGCTTCCTCTACAGTTAGGATGTCATCATTTACATCGTTGCCTTTTTCCTTGAAACTTCTCATAAACTTAGTGATTTGAGGAATCCCCAATCCAATTTTTTCAAGTTCAGAGGCTCTTTTAAAAACTTCCCTTGTAGTATCATCCATTACAAGTCTTCCCTTATCCATTACAAGAATACGATTTACAAGTCTTGCAACATCTTCCATACTATGTGAAACCAGGATTATTGTTATGCCTTCTCTTATAAAGAGCGCCTTTATTTCATCCAGTATTTCATCTCTGCCATATGGATCTAGACCTGCAGTAGGTTCATCTAAAACCAATACCTTAGGCTTCATGGCAATTACTCCAGCTATTGCAACACGTCGCTTTTGACCTCCACTTAGCTCGAAGGGAGACCTATCTTTTAAGGATTCAAAATCAATACCTACAAGCTCCATTGCATCCCTAACTCTCTTATCAACTTCTTCATCGCTAAGCCCAAGGTTCTTTGGTCCAAAAGCTATGTCCTTGTATATTGATTCTTCAAACAACTGATGTTCTGGGTATTGAAATACTAAACCTACCTTTTGTCTTACTTCTCTTAAAGATATCCCTTTTCCTGTTGTATTTATACCATCAACTATAACTGAACCACTTGTAGGTTTCATAAGCCCATTTAAATGTTGTACTAAGGTTGACTTTCCTGAACCCGTATGCCCAATAAGCCCTATGAAATCACCTTCATTTATGCTTATATTTACATTGTCCAGTGCCTTTTTCTCAAAAGGGGTATTGGGGTTATAAATATAGTTTAAATTCTTAATATCGATTATCATAGTAAATCTACCAGCTCCTCAACGCTTAGTACATCGTCTTTTATATCTATGCCTTCTCTTCTAAGTTCATATGCTAACTCTGTAACCTGAGGAACATCTAACCCTAGGGCCTTTACCTTTTGTACTTGTCTAAAAACCTCTTTAGGTGTTCCCTGTAGTGCAATTTCTCCACGGTTCATTATTAAAAGTCGATCTGCCTCTACGGTTTCATCCATATAATGAGTAATCAATACTATGGTTTTCCCTTCAACCTCATTAAGCTTCCTTATAGTTTCCATTACCTCAAGTCGTCCATTTGGGTCTAACATAGCAGTGGGTTCATCAAAAATGATACAATCTGGATTCATGGCCAAGATCCCTGCAATTGCAACTCTTTGCTTTTGACCGCCAGATAAAAGATGTGGCGCATGCTTTTTGTATTCGCTCATCTCTACAATTTCCAATGCATAATCAACTCTTTTTCTTATTTCCTCTGGTGGAACACCAAGATTTTCTGGTCCAAAGGCAACATCTTCTTCTACTATAGTAGCTACAATCTGATTGTCAGGATTTTGAAATACCATTCCTGCTTTGGATCTGATATCCCAAATACTTTCTTCATCACGGGTGTTTACTCCCATCACTGTTACTTCACCCCTAGAAGGTAATAAAAGACCATTCATCATTTTAGCCATTGTTGATTTTCCAGAGCCATTATGACCAAGGATACAAAGAAACTCTCCTCTTTTAATATCAAAGCTTACATCTTTTACAGCAGTTTGTATGCTATCATCTATATGTGATTTATATTCATATGTTACGTTCTCAAGCTTTATCATTACATCATCATTCATCTTATTACCTCGGCATATTTATTTCATATTTACTATAACATATGGATAGGTTATTTACAACATTAGTGAACAGTGAACAACGAACAGTAAACAACAAAATTCAAATATAAAAGAGTAGATCCTTCAGTTGCATTTATTATACTGCAATCTCAGGATGACCACTTTCTGTAGAATCACTGGTGACTGCACCTAGCGATGCAAGCTTTTCTGTTGTTCACTATTTACTGTTAGTTGTTCACTGTTTTACTCTCCTTGTGAGTAAAACTAAAGGGACTAAGCTTTAACTTAATCCCCCTACTGGTTATACTAATTCTAATATTGCGATCTCTGCGCCGTCACCACGACGAGGACCCATCTTTAGCACCCTTGTATATCCACCATTTCTATCAGCATACTTAGGTCCTATTTCATCAAATAATTTTTTAACTACGTCTTCATCATATACATAAGCTAAAACCTGTCTTCTAGCATGAAGATCTCCTCTTTTAGCTAAAGTTATCATCTTTTCAGTCATTCTTTTAGTCTCTTTAGCCCTTGTTACTGTAGTTTCGATCTTTCCGCTTCTTAACAAGGATGTAACTTGATTTCTCAACATAGCATTTCTATGATCTGTAGGGCGACCAAGTTTTCTTAATGTAGTCACATTTATCCCTCCTTCAAACCTGATTACTCATCACTATCTCTAAGGCCCAATCCTAATTCAGCAAGCTTTCTTTCTACTTCCTCAAGGGATTTTTTGCCAAGATTTCTTACTTTCATCATTTCTTCTTCTGTCTTCTGAGTCAATTCTTCGACAGTGTTTATAGCTGCTCTCTTTAAGCAGTTGTAACTTCTAACAGATAAGTCGAGCTCCTCTACTGTCATTTCAAGAACCTTCTCCTTCTTATCTTCTTCCTTCTCTACAAGTATCTCTACATTGCTTACATGCTCAGTGAGACCTATAAAAAGGTTTAAGTGTTCTGTAAGTATCTTTGCTCCTAATGATGTCGCCTCATCTGCATCCATTGTTCCATTGGTCCATACCTCAAGAACTAATTTATCATAATCGGTAATATTTCCCACTCTTGTATTCTCAACATGATAATTCACCTTGCTAACAGGTGTAAAAGATGAGTCTATTGGAATAACTCCAACAGGCTGACCTTCTCTTTTATTTTTCTCTGAAACAACATAGCCTCTACCTCTTACTAACTCAAGTTCTATATAGAGCTTTCCATCTTCATTTACAGTGGCTATATGGTGATCCTTGTTAACAATTTCAACGTCAAGTCCTGTAATTATATCACCCGCTGTAACTTCATGGGCACCTTCTACATCGATTATCAGAGAAACAGGTTCTTCTGAATACATCTTTGCAGCAATTCCCTTAATATTTAATATTATTTCAGGAACATCTTCTAGTACCCCTGGAACAGTGGAAAACTCATGAAGTACTCCTTGAATTTTTATGGAAGAAACAGCAGCTCCTGGTAATGAAGACAGTAGAACTCTTCTTAAGGAGTTACCAAGAGTAGTTCCGTAACCTCTTTCCAAAGGTTCCACAACAAATTTTCCATAACTATTATCTTCACTTAATTCTAAGATTTCAATTCTTGGTTTTTCAAATTCTATCATTAACTCTACCCTCCTTGACATTTTGGTGATTAAAGGATGAGGTCAACTGATTTATCTATTATTTAGAATATAACTCTACTATCAAGTGTTCTTCAACTGGTATATCTATATCTTCTCTAGATGAGTCAGCTACTATTGTACCCTTTAATTGCTCTAAATCAACGTTTAACCAAGGAACAGTATTTCCATTGTGATTTTCAACTAATGATTTGAATTTTTCAGTATTTCTGCTTTTTTCTTTAACTTGAATAACATCTCCAACAGTAGTCAAAAGCGAAGGTATATCAGCCTTTGCTCCGTTAAGAGTAAAGTGACCATGAACTACTAATTGTCTAGCTTCAGCTCTTGATGCTGCAAGTCCCATTCTATATACTACATTATCAAGTCTTGATTCAAGGATTCTTAATAGGTTTTCACCTGTTATACCCTTCATCTTATCTGCTAAATTATAGTATTTGAACATTTGAGATTCGCTGATTCCATAGAATCTACGAACTTTTTGTTTCTCTCTTAATTGCATTCCATATTCTGTAACTTTCTTTCTTGATTGTCCGTGCTGTCCAGGAGCGAAGTTTCTCTTTGCTATTGCACATTTATCTGTATAGCATCTATCTCCCTTAAGAAAAAGCTTTTGACCTTCTCTACGGCACAACCTACAAGCTGGTCCTGTATATCTTGCCATCTATATTTGCACCTCCTATTAAACTCTTCTACGTTTTGGCGGTCTACACCCATTATGTGGAATTGGAGTAACGTCTTTTATCATATTTACTTCAAGACCTGTTGCTTGAAGTGATCTGATTGCCGCTTCTCTTCCTGAACCTGGTCCCTTAACATATACTTCTACGCTCTTTAGTCCATGTTCCATTGCCTTCTTAGCTGCTTCTTCAGCTGCTTGTTGTGCTGCATAAGGAGTAGATTTTCTTGAACCTCTAAAACCTAATTGTCCAGCACTTGCCCATGATAAAACATTTCCTTGTAAGTCAGTTAAAGTAACCATCGTATTGTTAAATGATGAGGAGATGTGCGCTTGACCTCTTTCAATATTCTTACGCTCTCTTCTTCTCATACGAGTCGCTTTGCCTTTTTTAGCTACCATTTAGTTTCCCTCCTTTACCTACTTCTTCTTTGAAACCACTCTTCTAGGACCTTTTCTAGTTCTAGCGTTAGTCTTAGTTCTTTGTCCTCTTACTGGAAGTCCTCTTCTGTGTCTGATTCCTCTATAACAGTTAATTTCTCTTAATCTTTTTATATTTAAAGCAATTTCTCTTCTCAAGTCACCTTCAACACGGAAAGTGTCTATAACTGCCCTTAGGTTTGCTACTTCAGCTTCTGTTAAATCCTTTACTCTAGTATTTTTATCAACACCAGCTTTTTCTAGGATTTCGTTTGATCTTGGTCTTCCTATACCATAAATATAAGTTAAACCAACTTCAACTCTCTTGTCTCTTGGTAAGTCAACACCTGCTATTCTAGCCATTAAAGTCTACACCTCCTAAATCTTATCAACAATCTATATCATTAACCTTGTTTTTGCTTATGCTTTGGATTTTCACAGATAACCATTACTCGTCCATGTCTCTTAATGATCTTACATTTTTCACACATCTTTTTAACAGATGGTCTAATCTTCATTACTAATCCCTCCTATGCTACTTGTTTCGCCAGGTTATTCTGCCTTTAGTTAAATCGTAGGGCGATAGTTCAACTGTTACTGTATCTCCAGGAAGAATCCTAATATAATTCATACGAAGTTTCCCAGAGATATGGGCTAAAATCTCATGACCATTCTCGAGCCTTACTTTAAATATAGCGTTTGGTAAAGCATCAACAACTTTGCCTTCGACTTCTATTACATCATCTTTAGCCATTCGGTAATCGAACCTCCTGTTCAAACGGACTTAGATACTCTTTTTAAAGGGTTCTAAAACTTTTCTAACATATGCATCATTGACCTTTACGGCATCAGTTAACTTTGATTCAAAGTCAGTGATGACCGTATTATATATGGTCAAATGCTTAACTTTTTTTTTCTTTGGGTTGGTAAGTTTTCTTAAATCTCCATCCACTAAATAAACGAATTGCTCATCTAAGACTTCAAGAACTAAGAAAATCTTTCCATTATCTCGACCAGCTCTCGACTTAACCACTTGCCCGACGGTTAATTTATTTGTTAAATCCATTATATCCACCTCATTTAGGTTCACGGAGCTGTGTTTATTAATTACTTATCCAGTGCCTTTACAATTGTATTGAAAACCTCATCGATAGGCTTTATACCATCTACATGAATAATTAAGCCCTTCTTTTCATAAAACTCAATTAGCGGTTGAGTTTGGCTTTCATATACATTTATGCGGGTTGCAACTGTTTCTTCAATATCATCGTCCCTTTGGAATAAAGGTGTTTTATCATTATCACAAACTCCTTCAACCTTAGGAGGGTTGAACTTGATATGATAAGTTGCTCCACATTCTTTGCAAATTCTTCTACCAATAGCTCTTTCGATTAAAATAGCGCTGTCTGCTTGAATATTGACAACTCCATCCAATTTTATACCCATGGCAGTTAATTCCACATCCAAAGCTTCAGCTTGATTTACCGTTCTTGGAAAACCATCAAGTAAGAACCCATTCTTACAATCTTCCTTAGTTAATCTGTCCTTTACTATGGATACAACTAATTCATCAGGAACTAATAATCCCTTATCCATATATTCTTTGGCTTTTATACCTAATTGAGTTCCTTCTTTAATGTTGGCTCTAAAGATATCTCCAGTTGAAATATGAGGAATATTATATTTCTTAACTATAGCTGATGCCTGAGTACCTTTCCCTGCTCCCGGAGGTCCTAATAGTACTATTCTCATCCTAATCATCTCCTATAGCTTATTTTAAGAATCCCTTATAATGTCTCATCAACATTTGTGATTCTAATTGTTTTACAGTCTCAAGTGCAACACCAACTACGATTATAACTGCTGTTCCACCGAAGTTAACTTGCATTCCAAAGATCTTTGTAAGAACCATTGGCAATACTGCCAAGAAAGCAAGCGCAACTCCTCCAATTATTACTACTCTATTTACTACTCTATTTAAATACTCAGATGTAGGTCTACCTGGTCTAATACCTGGTATAAATCCACCATTCTGTTGTAAATTCTTTGCATATTCTACTGTGTTAAATTGAATTGCTGTATAGAAGTATGTGAAGAATAATATCAGTAAAATGTTCAATATTGAATATAGCCAAATACCTACTGAACCATTTGGTGTTAGATATTTAGTAATCCATTCTGAAACTCCACCTTTTGTAAAGAGTGCTATGGTCTGAGGAACTGCCAGTAATGATGAAGCAAAGATTACAGGCATAACTCCTGCCATCAATACCTTCACAGGTATATGAGTTGATTGACCACCATACATCTTTCTTCCAACCACTCTCTTTGCATATTGGACTGCTATTCTTCTTTCTCCTTCTTGAATTGCTACTACAGCAGCAATTATTATCAAGAATAGGATTGCAAGCACCAATAATTTGATAATATCTCCTACATTTCCAGATGCAATCGTCTTAATTGCTGTAATAAACTGATTTGGTAATGCAGATATAATACCTATAAAGATAATTAAGGAAATACCATTTCCAATACCCTTTTCAGTAATTAACTCTCCAAGCCACATTAAAAATGCTGTACCAGCAACCATTGTAATTATAACAATTATATTTTGAAGTGCATTAGTTGTTTCTAAGGCATCTCTAAATAGTCCAAATGTATATCCAATTGACTGAATAGCTGCTAATATAATCGCACCATATCTAGTTAACATTGTAATTCTCTTTTTGCCTTCTTCACCTTGTTTCGCTAGTTCTTCCAATTTTGGAATAGCAATTGTTAGAAGTTGAATTACAATAGAAGCTGTGATATATGGATATATACTCAATACAAAAATACTGAATTGACGAAATGCACCACCAGCCATTAGGTCCATGAACTGTAAAAGTCCACCCTGGCTAGCATCAAAAAGAAGCTTTATATACTCCTTATTAATATAAGGTACAGGTATTGCAGAGCCTAATCTAAACACTAATAACATCATTAGTGTAAAGGTCATTTTCGTTCTAATCTCTGGGATTTTCCATGCATTCCTTAAGGTTGAAAGCATTTAGATCACCTCAACCTTTCCTCCTGCAGCTTCGATTTTCTCAGC
>CAZAJU010000032.1:13071-22568 GCA_964485455.1 uncultured Tissierella sp. | reverse complement strand
TTTGCCTTTAAGATGGGTTTATTTAACATTGGGGCTTCAGGCCAATATACCATGGGTATGTTTTTTGCTCTTTACGTGGGCTTTATGATGGATCTACCAAGTGGAATTCATTGGATAATGGCTATTTTAGCAGGTATACTAGGTGGAATGATTTGGGGATTTATACCAGGTGTTTTTAAAGCTCTTCTGAATGTTAATGAAGTAATAACTTCAATAATGTTTAACTATATTGGAATGTATTTAGTGGATATGCTGATTCAAACTAATGAAACTATGTATATATCAACTATGACTAGAACTAAATATTTACCTCAATCAGTTCAAATCCCATCCTTAGGGATTCAAGGTTCTAATGTGAACTTGGGGATTCTCTTTGCAGTTTTTATAGGTATTGTATTGTATATAGTTTTACAAAAGACAACCTTTGGTTTTGAATTGAAGGCTACAGGTTATAATAAATTCGCTGCAGAATATGCAGGTATGAAAGGAAAGACAAATATAATCATAACAATGGTTATTGCAGGAGCACTTTCAGGATTGGGTGGAGCCTTGGGAATACTTGCACCATCAGCTATTGCAGGAAGCAGTATGACATATGAGCCTGTTAATATAATTGCAGCTGCTGGATTTAACGGTATTGCAGTAGCATTGTTAGGCAGCTCACACCCAATAGGAATTATATTTGCTTCAATCTTTATATCACATATTCAGCGTGGAGGTACCTTAGCAAGTCTAGTTGGATATAAACCTGAGATTATAGATGTTGTAATTGCAGTAATTATATACTTCTCAGCATTTGCTATGATTATGAATGCTGGAATAGCACGATTTTTAAAGAAACGTATTAAACATGATGATGGGCCTGTGGCTGAAGCTGTTGAGGGTGTTGTAGAAAAAATCCAAAATAGTACTGAGGAGGTGGAATAATGGATACTCTATATTATCTAATACAAAACATGCTCCCAGTTGCCATTCCACTGCTCCTAGTAGCACTGGGTGGAATGTTTAGTGAAATCGGAGGAGTCATTAATATAGCTCTTGAAGGAATTATGCTCTTTGGAGCTTTCTTTGGGGCTTTGTTCGTATACATGGTTCAGGATTCTGGATTGAGCCCACAGACCATCCTACTTTTAGGAATGGTTGTAGCAGCCGTTGCAGGGATTGTTTATTCATTACTTCTATCATTTGCAGCTATAACTATGAAAGCGAATCAGACCATAACCGGAACATCACTAAATATGTTAATACCTGCTGCTATACTGTTGTTTTCTAAGATGTTTTTTGGTAGTGATGGTATTACTACTAATATGAATTTTTATATCCGTGAAATACCAGTATTAGGTCAAATTCCAGTAATCGGAAAGATGTTTTTTCAAAAGACATACTTGACCGTAATAATTGGATTTATATTTCTGATTATCGCATATATTGTGTTCTACAAAACAAGATTTGGATTGAGGCTACGTGCTTGTGGAGAACATCCCCATGCTGCAGATTCAGTGGGAATCAATGTTTATGTCATGCGATATTTGGGCACAAGTATTTCTGGACTACTAGGAGGTATAGGAGGCTTCTTCTATTCCGTAGGGGTAATGGATGGTAATGTAAATGGTCATACAGGAGTTGCTGGTTTCGGATTCTTAGCTCTTGCGGTTATGATATTTGGACAATGGAAGCCCCTCAGAATTCTGTTTGCATCATTGTTCTTTGCATTTCTAAGGACACTAGCATATTCAGTAGCCCTCATACCATTTCTAAATAATTTGGGAATTAATCAGACATATTATAAAATGCTTCCATATGTGGCGACTATGATAGTACTGGCATTTACTTCTGAAAAATCAAGAGCTCCAAAAGCAGAAGGAATTCCATACGATAAGTCTCAAAGATAGTAAAGACAGTGAACAAGGAACAACAAAACAGTGAATAATATCATAGGAAACGACTCCTGTGTCATTCTGTTTCAAAGACAATGTCATAAACTCGAGTTTCTTCGCATATGCTCAGTATGATGAAATTTAGTCATCCTGAGGTGGGCAGTTGTATTTCTGCCATCGAAGGATCTCGGGTCTTTTAGTTTTATTAATACCAAACATAATAATTTTGAATTGTGAACTATTAATGGTGCAAAGTCTTTCCATTTGTGAAATCGTTTAACTTCTGTTATAATGAGGTTAATGATTCTCTAACTAATTAGAGACTGGGTACAGATTAAATTAAATAGGTGATCTGATTTTTACTCATATCATTTTTTTATTATTTAAATTGTATTTGGGAGTGACGTATTATGAAACTTAACTATAATTTAGCATTGCAGCAAAGCCAAAAGTTAATAATGACAACTGAGCTGAGACAAGCTATACAATTACTACAGTTTAACAGTCTAGAGCTAAATGATTTCATAGCTAAGGAGTTGGAAGAAAATCCTATGCTGGAAATGGAACAACTTCCTAAAGAAATGGAAACAGTGGCTATAGATTCAAAAGATACTGATATTGAGTGGAAGGAATATATAGAAAAGTACGATGATGTAAGCTATAAACCTGAAATAGATAGGAATACTAACGATTACAATTTTGAGCCATTTATAACTCAAGATCAATCGTTGAAAGAATATTTAATTTCTCAAATGAATATGTTGAATTTCGAGAAAAATGAAAAGATAATAGCTGACTATATAATTGAGAATATCGATGATAATGGATACTTGATTGCTACTATGGATGAAATAACTGCAGCTACGAAAAGCTCTTTAGAGAGTGCTGAAGCTGTTCTTGAAATAGTTCAATCCTTTGACCCATCAGGGGTTGGAGCTAGAACCTTAAAGGAATGTCTGTTGCTTCAAATTAGAGAATTTGACGATCCTATAGTCAAGCATATAATTGAAAATAATCTTGAAGATATTGCTTTTAACAAAATCAACAAGATTGCAAAGGAGAATGATTTAAGCCAAGTTGAAATCCAAAAGATATGTGATTTCATTAGAACTTTAGAGCCTAAACCAGGAAGATTATTTGCTAATAGCTCTAGTGAAACTAAATATATTGTACCAGATGCTACTATTTTACTCGTAGATGGTGAATATATAATACAAGTTAATGATTATACTGGTCCAAGGCTAAATATAAACAACTTTTATAGAACTATGCTTATGGATGGAGGAGATCAAAATGCTACAGAGTTTCTCCAAGATAAGTTGAATTCAGCTATGTGGCTAATAAAGAGCATAGAACAGAGAAGACAAACTATTTATAAAGTGGTAGAATCCATTTTAAAGCATCAATTGGAGTTCTTTAGAGAAGGTGAAAAGAAACTAGTGCCACTTACTCTAAAGGAAGTAGCAGACGACATTGATATGCATGAGTCTACTATTTCAAGAGCTACAAATGGAAAATATGTACAAACCCCTAGGGGTATATTTGAACTAAAATACTTCTTCACATCTTCATTAGGGTGCGATACAGGAGACGTTTCATCAACCTGTGTTAAAACTATGATAAAAGAACTCGTTGATAAAGAGGACCCTAAAAAGCCCTTAAGTGATGATAATATCTCTAAAATTTTGAATCAAAACGGCACTAAAATATCGAGAAGAACTGTGGCTAAGTATAGAGATGAAATGGGAATTCCATCTTCAACTATGAGAAAAAGATATTAAACTCCTATGTTTACTGTAATACAAACCTTGCATTTCCAGTAAACATAGGATATAATATCCATAAGCTATTTTATTTTTTTATCTATTGTGGGACAAAAAATGACATAGTGGGACAAAAAATGTCCATATATGTCGAATGGAGGTGATGTTATAGATTTTACGGATATAATCAGACACATTGCACCAGAGGTATTGGAAACAGTTGAAAGAAGGTATCTAATCCTTAGGACTGTCCTATATAATCAACCCATAGGAAGAAGAGCATTAGCTTCAGAGTTGGATATAGGTGAGAGGGTTGTTCGAAATGAAATTAATATTCTTAAAGATCAAGGGCTATTAAATGTCGAAAATATGGGTATGAATGTAACAGATTTAGGAAAAAATCTACTGCATGAATTAAATCATATTTATAAGGATTTTAAGGGAATGTTGGAAATGCAGAAGGATTTGGAAAAGTTTTTAGGTATAAAACAAGCAATAATAGTTCCTGGGAATTCTTCTGAAAACGAAACTGTAATTAAGGAAATGGGAAGAGTAGCATCAAACATCATTAAGTCACAGCTACATCCTAAAGACATAATTGGGATTACAGGTGGGAACACTATGGCTTATGTTGCAGAAGAAATGACTTTCTCCCAGAACAATAATGATATCTTGGTTATTCCTGCACGTGGAGGATTGGGCGAGGAAATTGAAACTCAAGCTAACGCTATTGCAGCCAAGATAGGAAAAAAATTAGGAGCATCCTATAGATTATTAAATGTGCCAGATACTCTTGAAGCAGAGGCACTAGATATAATAGTCAAAAATGATGAAATAAGAAGTTCTATAGATTTAATAAATCGCATAAACTTACTGGTATTTGGTATTGGTAGAGCAGATACTATGGCCAGCCGTAGAAATCTCCCTCAGGAAAGAATTGACAGCATACTCAATATGGGGGCAGTAGCAGAAGCTTTTGGACACTACTTTGATATAAAGGGAAAGGAAATATGGGAGTATAAGACTATAGGGTTATCTCTGGAGAGATTCAAGAACATCAGTAGTGTTATAGGTGTTGCTGGAGGTTCTGAAAAGGCAGAGGCTATAATGGCTGTGACATCTTTGAGAAAAGACATCATTATTGTAACAGATGAAAGTGCTGCTAAAAAAATACTAAAGCTAGTTTAATATTAATAAAGATAAAAGGAGGAATTTTTAATGAAAATAGGTTTAAGTGGTTTTGGAAGAATAGGTAGAGATGTTTTGAGAGTTATATTTGAGGAGGATGTTAAGGAGTTAGAAGTAGTTGGTATCAATGCTTCAGGAGATTTTAAAGACTTGGCGCATCTTTTTAAATATGATTCGCTATATGGACAATTTAAAGGTACTATAGAGGTTTACGATAAGGGATTTGTTATCAATGGTAAAGAAGTACCTGTAGTAAACTATAGAGATCCTGCTCAAATTCCTTGGGGTGAATTAGGTGCTGAATTGGTTATTGACTCAACAGGTGCTTTTAAGGATAAGGCAGACCTTGAAAAACATATTCAAGCAGGAGCTAAAAAGGTTATGATTACTGCACCTGCAAAGAATGAAGATATTACTATAGTAATGGGTGTAAATGAAGATAAATATGATCCAGCAATTCACAATGTAATTTCAAATGCTTCTTGTACAACTAACTGTCTTGCACCAGTGGCTAAGGTTATCTTAGATAAATTTGGGGTTAAGAAGGGTCTTATGACTACAATTCATGCTTACACTAACGACCAACAAATTCTTGATAAGAGACACAAAGACCTTCGTCGTGCGAGAGCAGCGGCTGAAAACATTATTCCTACAACAACTGGTGCTGCTAAGGCTGTTGCACTTGTACTTCCTGAGTTGAAGGGCAAATTAAACGGATTCTCAGTTAGAGTTCCAGTTCCTACAGTATCCTTGGTTGACGTAGTATTTGAAGTAGAAAAGAATACAACTGCTGAAGAAGTAAATGCAGCTTTAAAAGCAGCAAGTGAGAATGAACTTAAGGGAATATTAGGATACTCAGAAGAGCCATTGGTATCAAAAGATTATCAGGGAGACTCTAGATCTTCTATAGTAGATGCATTATCTACAATGGTAATCGACAACATGGTAAAAGTTGTTTCCTGGTATGACAATGAGTGGGGATATTCAACTAGAGTTGTAGACTTAGCAAAATTAATAGCAACTAAATAAGGAGGAGAATAATCACCTCCTTGCAGCGGAAAGTAGAAACTGCAAGCAGTTTCATCAAAGCTTAAATTCTTCATTAGTCGGGCATTAGAGCCCGACTAATACTATTTATCTTTTAGTAAAGGTGGGTTAATATGAATAAGAAAACATTGAAGGATTATGATTACAAAGGTAAAAAGGTACTTGTAAGATGTGATTTTAATGTACCTATGGATGAGAATCAAAATATAACCGATGATATCAGAATTACAAGCTCACTTCCTACAATCAACTACCTAATAGAAAATGGAGCTAAGGTAATACTTATGTCCCATTTAGGAAGACCAAAGGGGGAAGCGAATCCAAAATACAGTCTTCTACCTGTAGCAAAGAGATTATCAGAGCTACTTAAAAAGGATGTATTATTTGCTAATGATGATATGGTTGTTTCAGACAAGGTAAAAGAAATGGTAAATACCCTTCAAAATGGAGATGTAGCCCTTCTAGAGAATACTAGATATAGAAAAGAAGAAGAGAAAAATGGAGAGGAATTTGCTAAGGATTTAGCTTCCTTGGGAGATCTTTATGTAAATGATGCCTTCGGAACATCCCATAGAGCTCATGCTTCAAACGTAGGTATTTCCAACATACTGTCTTCTGCAGTTGGATTTTTAGTTGAAAAGGAAATAGATGTTATGGTAAATGCATTAGAGGAGCCTCAAAGACCTTTAGTAGCAATTATTGGAGGTGCAAAGGTTTCTGATAAGATTGGTGTCATTGAAAACCTATTAAATATAGTAGACACACTTCTAATAGGTGGTGGTATGGCATTTACATTCTTAAAAGCAAAAGGATGTGGCATTGGAAATTCTCTTTTAGAAGAGGATAAGCTTGATTTAGCTAAGGACTTAATGCACATGGCCATTGCACAGGATGTGTCTCTAGTACTACCAGAAGACATAGTAGTTGCAAAGGAATTTAAGAATGATACAGAGTTTAAGACAGTTGATATAGATAATATTCCTGATGATTGGATGGGTCTAGATATTGGTGAAAAGACTATAAAAAATTTCTCTGATATCATTGGTGATGCAAAGACTATTATTTGGAATGGACCTATGGGTGTATTTGAAATGGATAACTTCAGCAAGGGGACTTTTGCAATAGCTAAAGCATTGGCTGAATCCACAGGCATAACTATTATAGGAGGAGGAGACTCAGCGGCAGCAGTTGAAAAATCTGGACTCGCTGATAAGATTACTCATATTTCAACTGGTGGAGGAGCTTCATTAGAATTGCTAGAGGGAAAAGAGCTACCAGGAATAGAAGCAATAAATGATAAATAAGGGATAAGAGGTATAAGGGGGGATGTGCATGCGAAAACCAATAATCGCAGGGAATTGGAAGATGAACAACACAGTAAAAGAATCATTAGATCTTATAGATAACATAAAATCATATAGTTTAAATGAGGATGTTGAAGCAGTAGTATGCGTTCCATTTACTGCTTTAACTGAGGTAAAAAGAGCTGTGGATGGAACTAACATCAAGCTAGGTGCTCAGAATATGCACTGGGAAGAAAAGGGAGCATACACAGGAGAAATTTCTCCCTTGATGCTAAAAGAAATAGGAATTGACTACTGTATTTTAGGTCATTCTGAAAGAAGACAGTATTTCAATGAAACTGATAAAAGCGTGAATACGAAGATTAAATCAGCTCTAAGTCATAATATACTACCTATAGTTTGCGTAGGGGAAACCCTTGAGGAAAGAGAAGCAGGAAGAGCTGAGGCAGTAGTTGAAAAACAAATAATCAATGGGTTTGAAGGAATACCTGCAGATTCCATAAAGGATATAGTAATTGCATATGAGCCTATTTGGGCAATTGGTACGGGCAAGACTGCATCTTCAGATGATGCAAACAACATGTGTGCATTTATAAGAAATATAATTGGAAACCTTTATGGTGAAGAGAAAGAAAACATTAGAATTCAATATGGTGGAAGTGTAAAGCCAGAAAATATCAAGGAATTAATGGATAAGGACCATATCGATGGTGCTCTAGTAGGTGGTGCTAGCCTTAAAGCAGAGGATTTTCAAAAGCTTATTAACTTTTAATGGAGGATACTATGACAAAAAAACCAGTAATGTTATTGATACTAGATGGTTTTGGCATAGGTAAGAATTATGCTGGAAATGCAGTAGAGCTAGCCAATACACCTAATTTTGATAGATTGTGTTCTAAATATCCAACAACAAGCTTAGACGCAAGCGGACTTGCAGTCGGCTTACCGGAAGGTCAAATGGGGAATTCCGAAGTAGGACACCTTAATATCGGTTCAGGAAGGGTAGTTTATCAGGAGTTAACTCGAATAACTAAATCAATTGAGGATGGAGACTTTTTTCAAAAGAAGGAATTCCTAGATGCAATAGCTAATGCTAAGGCAAATAATTCTAAGGTTCATCTTATTGGCTTAGTATCCGATGGAGGGGTTCATAGCCATAATACTCATCTTTATGGATTATTGGAGCTAATGAAGAAAAATCAATTGAGTAAGGTATTTGTACATGCCATCTTGGACGGTAGAGATGTACCACCTGCAATTGGAAGTAAACACATACAGGAGCTTGTGGACAAGATGGATGATATTGGAGTTGGAAAGATCGCCACTATTTCCGGCAGATACTATGCTATGGATAGGGATAAGCGTTGGGATAGAACCATGCTTGCCTATGATGCTATGACCCTTGGAAAAGGTGTAATGAAGAGAATACCTGTTCAGGCAGTTGAAGATTCCTATAAAGAGAATATAACTGATGAGTTTATGCTTCCTACTGTAATTACAGAAGGTAGTAATCCAGTAGCAACTATCGATTCAGGAGATTCCATAATATTCTTCAACTTTAGACCGGACAGGGCAAGACAGATTACAAGAGCCTTTGTTGATCCTGATTTTGATGGATTTATAAGAGAGAAGAGGGTAGAAACCTTCTATGTAACCATGACAGAATATGACAAAACCATACCAAATGTTCATGTGGCATTTAAGAATGAATCCATTGAGAATACTCTTGGTGAATATATTGCCCAAAAGGGATTATCCCAATTGAGGGCTGCTGAAACTGAAAAGTACGCTCATGTAACATTTTTCTTTAATGGGGGAAGAGAAGTAGCCTTCGATAATGAGGAAAGGGTGCTTGTACCTTCACCTAAGGTGGCAACCTATGATTTGAAGCCTGAAATGAGTGCCTTTGAATTGAAAGATGAGATTTTAAATAGAATTAATATGGATAAATATGATTTGTTTATAGTCAATTTTGCAAATCCTGATATGGTAGGCCATACAGGTATAGTGCCTGCAGTTGTAAAAGCGTTGGAGACTGTAGATATTTGTCTTGGTGAAATCATTGATCTTATAGAGAAAAAGGGCGGTAGCGCTATAATAACATCAGACCATGGGAACTCTGAAGCCCTTATAGATGAAAAAGATGGTACACCAATAACTGCCCATACTACAAATAAAGTACCGCTTATATTAGTTAGTGATAAGGACTACAAGCTAAAAGAAGGAAAGCTGGCTGATCTAGCCCCAACACTATTAGAATTACTAGGATTGGATAAACCTGAAGAAATGACAGGAAGCTCCCTGATTATAGGTAAGAG
>CAZAJU010000032.1:0-12971 GCA_964485455.1 uncultured Tissierella sp. | reverse complement strand
ATAGGTAAGAGCTAAGAGGTAAGAAGTGAACAGTGAACAACTAACAACGAATTAAAAAGGGAGGTTTTAATAATGAGTATAATAACAGATGTATATGCAAGAGAAGTCCTTGATTCCAGAGGAAATCCTACTGTAGAGGTTGAAGTATGGACAGAAGACGGAGCTTTTGGTAGAGCTATAGTACCTTCAGGAGCTTCCACTGGAGCCTTTGAAGCTGTTGAATTGAGGGATGGAGACAAATCCAGATATTTAGGCAAAGGGGTATCAAAGGCAGTTGAAAATGTAAATGATATAATTTCTGATGAAATAATCGGAATGGAAGTATTTGACCAAGTAGGTATTGATACACTGATGATAGATTTAGATGGTACTCATAACAAAGGTAAACTAGGAGCAAATGCAATCCTTGGTGTATCTATGGCAGTAGCAAGAGCGGCTGCTGATGAATTAGGACTTCCTCTATATCAATATCTTGGAGGAGTTAATGCTAAAACCCTTCCTGTACCAATGATGAACATACTAAATGGTGGAGAGCATGCAGACAACAACGTAGACATCCAAGAATTTATGGTAATGCCTGTTGGTGCTCCAAACTTTAAAGAGGCTTTGAGAATGGGCGCTGAAATATTCCATAGCCTAAAGGCAGTATTAAAATCTAAGGGATTGAATACAGCTGTAGGAGATGAGGGTGGATTTGCACCAAATCTTACAAGCAATGAAGAAGCACTTGCAACAATAGTTGAAGCTATTGAGAAAGCAGGATACAAACCGGGCGTAGATGTAAGACTAGCTTTGGACGTAGCTGCTTCAGAAATGTATGATGAAGAAACTAAGACATATAATCTTAAAGGAGAAGGAAAGGTTCTATCAGTTGATGAGATGATAGAATACTACGGCTACCTAATTGAAAAATACCCTATAGTATCAATAGAAGATGGCCTTGCTGAAGACGACTGGGATGGATGGAAAAAGCTTACAGAAAAGCTAGGTAATAAGGTTCAGCTTGTAGGTGATGATTTATTCGTTACAAATACAGAAAGACTAGCTAAGGGTATAGACCTTGGAATAGCAAATTCAATTCTTATTAAATTAAACCAAATAGGTACAATCACTGAAACACTAGACGCAATTGAATTAGCTAAGGTAAATGGGATGACAGCAGTAGTATCTCACAGATCAGGTGAGACAGAGGACTCTACAATTGCAGATTTGGCAGTTGCTACTAATGCAGGACAAATAAAGACAGGAGCTCCTTCAAGAACAGATAGAGTAGCAAAATACAACCAGCTATTAAGAATTGAAGATGGCTTGGGGTATACTGCTAAATACAATGGAAATAGAACATTCTACAACCTTAAATCAAAATAAACTAGTAAATTTCAAAAAATACATTTTGTCACTTAGAGTCGAATAAAGCATTTTCAACTATTGGGGGTTCCTTTGGAACCTTCACTCTTTTTTCCAAAATCATTGCTTTATTGATATCCCTATGTTAAAATGTTAATGTTATTGATTTAGAAAAATTATTTTGGGAGGTGTAGGTATGACAACATTCTTTTCTGTTTTAATATTGGTTTCAAGTATTTCTTTAATAGTTAGTGTTTTATTCCAAGAAGGAAGTGAAGGATTAGGAGCAATTGGTGGTAATGCACCTGATTCATTGTGGGGTAGAAATAGAGGCACAAGTAAACAAGCTATGCTTAGAAGGATTACTGTTGTGTCTGCTATTATATTTATAATTTCTGCTATTGGATTAGCAGCATAACAAGGAGGAGAAGTAAATGGATTTAGCAGTAGTAGGCTCCATAGTAGCTGGAGCACTGGCTTTGATATTCGCTTTCTATAAGGCAGCATGGATTGGCAAATTAAGCCCAGGAAATGATAGAATGAAAGAAATATCAGGCTTTATTCATGAAGGTGCAATGGCTTTCTTAACTAGAGAATACAAGGCACTTGTAGCTTTCATAGTAGTATTATTTGCAGTATTAGCACTTTTAATTAACATTTCTACAGCTATCTGCTTCCTTTTCGGAGCAATTTTTTCAATTTTAGCAGGATATTTTGGTATGCAATCAGCAACAAAAGCTAACGTAAGAACTGCTAATGCAGCTATGGAATCAGGAATGACAAAGGCATTAAATGTAGCATTCTCAGGTGGAGCAGTAATGGGAATGTCAGTAGTTGGCCTTGGTATTTTAGGAGTAAGTGTGGCTTACATAGTATTTGGTGATCCTAATATCATTACTGGATTTGGATTAGGTGCATCATCCATAGCTCTTTTTGCAAGAGTTGGTGGAGGTATATATACTAAGGCTGCAGACGTTGGAGCTGACTTAGTAGGTAAAGTAGAAGCTGGTATTCCTGAGGATGACCCAAGAAACCCAGCAGTTATAGCTGATAACGTTGGAGATAACGTAGGAGACGTTGCCGGAATGGGCGCTGACTTATTTGAATCCTATGTTGGAGCTATAGTATCAGGTATCACTCTTGGTCTTCTTGCATTCGGCCAAGCAGGAGCATCATATGCCCTTGCAATTTCAGCTGTTGGAGTATTGGCATCTATTCTTGGAGTTTATTTTGTAAAAGGTGATAAAGACCCTCAAAAATCTCTAAATGCTGGTACTTTTGCTAGCTCAGTTATTACGCTTATCGGTTCATTTTTCTTATGTAAGATGATCCTTGGAACTTACAAACCATTTATTGCAATTTTAGTTGGTATAGCTGTTGGACTTATTATAGCTAAGGTAACTGAAATTTATACTTCAGGAGACTATAAGCACGTTAAGAGAATAGCTAAAGAATCTGAAACTGGAGCTTCAACTAATATAATTGGTGGTCTTTCAGTAGGAATGATGTCAACAGGAATTCCTATAGTTGTAATAGCAATTGGTATTTTAGTAGCATTCTATGCTTCAGGTGGAACAGCGGATGCAGTTAAAGGATTATATGGGATATCACTTGCTGCAGTTGGTATGCTTTCAACAGCAGGTATGACTATAGCAGTAGACGCTTATGGCCCTATAGCTGATAATGCTGGAGGTATTGCAGAAATGTGCGAACTTCCAGAGGGAGTTAGAAATATTACAGACAAGCTTGACTCAGTTGGTAATACAACAGCTGCAGTTGGTAAGGGATTCGCTATAGGTTCAGCTGCATTAACAGCACTAGCTTTATTCGTATCATATACACAAGCAGTAAAACTTGATGGAATAGACTTAACAAGACCTACAACTATAGCGGGATTATTCATAGGTGGTATGCTTCCATTCTTATTCTCAGCAATGACTATGTCTGCAGTAGGTAAAGCTGCATTTAGTATGATTGAAGAGGTAAGAAGACAGTTTAAGGAAATGCCTGGAATCATGAAGGGAACAGAAAAACCTGACTATAAGAGATGCGTTGATATCAGTACATCAGCAGCACTTAAAGAAATGATTGTTCCAGGATTACTAGCAGTAGTAGTACCTGTAGTAGTAGGTGTGCTTCTTGGAGCTGAAGCTTTAGGAGGACTATTAGCAGGTTCATTAGTTACAGGGGTATTAATGGCTATATTTATGTCCAATTCAGGTGGTGCTTGGGACAATGCTAAGAAATATATTGAGGCAGGAAACCACGGTGGAAAAGGTAGTGAAGCTCATAAGGCTGCAGTTACTGGAGATACTGTAGGAGACCCATTCAAGGATACTTCTGGTCCTTCACTTAACATCCTAATTAAATTAATGACCATAGTAGCAGTAGTTTTCGCAGAAGTATTCGTAACTTATGGTGGAATGTTATTTTAATTAATATATTAAAAATCCCTCTTAAAGAGGGATTTTTAGTTTTTTGCATTATATTAAATACTGTATAATTGACTAGGAATGTGATATAATCTTAAAATGTGAATAATATATATGAGAAGAGACTTAAAACAATATATAATGAGGTAGGTACATATGGAGATAAAAATCCAGGATATTGATATAAATTATATAGTAGAGGGAGAAGGTAGTCCTGTAGTTATTCTACATGGATGGGGAGCAAATATAGATACTGTAAGACCTATTATAAATATACTAAATAGTGGGTATAAAGTATATGCTCTGGATCTACCTGGTTTCGGGAAGTCAAGTGAACCTAAGGAGCCTATTGACTCCTTCCAATATGCTGAGATAGTAAGGGAATTTTTAAGCTTAATGAATATCCAAAAGGCATCCTTTATTGGGCATTCCTTTGGAGGAAAGCTTTCCATCATTTTAAGTTCCAAGTATCCTGAGATGGTGGACAAAGTAGTTCTAATAGATAGTGCAGGACTGATTCCAAAGAGAGGAGCAAAGTATTACATAAAAGTATATAGCTTTAAAACTCTAAAGTTTATATATAAGAATCTTTTCTTCTGGATAAAGAACGATAAGAGAATGGAAGGGTTTTATAAGAAATTTGGCTCAGATGACTATAGAGATTCCTCAGGTATTATGAGAAGCATTCTAGTAAAGGTAGTAAATGAAAATTTAAGACCAATATTGAAGGATATAAAGGCCCCAACTCTTATAATATGGGGTGACAAGGATGATGCTACACCATTATATATGGCTAGGATAATGGAAAGTGAAATAAAAGATAGTGGTCTGGTGGTATTTGAAGGTGCAGGACATTATTCTTATCTAGATCAATATAATAGATTTGTTTCTGTAATAAATGCATTTATGTAGTTTTATTTGCATTTGAATAAAGTTTGGAGGTTATTATGGATATTATCGTAATTTTATTATTAATAGGGGTTGCAGTTAAGTTTTCGGCAGCAAGGTCAAAGGATTCATTACATATCTCACAGCTTGAGGGATATGACCCAGAACACTTTAAAAAATGGTTAACTAATAATAAGGATAAAGCATTTGGAACCAAGAAAAGTGTTCAACCAGTAAAAAAACCTCTTGTATTTACTCAGAGAGCCACTAGATTATATAGGGTGAATATGTTGTTGGATACTGTAGTTCTTGCAATTCCGGCAATAATTTTTCTTCTTATGCCAAATAATCTTTCCATCTACATATTCTTAATAATACTATCGGTTTTATCCTATGCTTTATATAGATTGCAACCTTTATTTATGTATTTTTCAACCTCAATCATGAAGCCTGTTGAGGAAAAGATAAATATGGGTTATTATGTTAATGCTCAAAAGATTATAAAAGCAAGAGAAGACCTTAATGTAGTGGGTATTACGGGTAGCTTTGGTAAAACTAGTACAAAGTTCATTGTAGGTACTATCCTTGCAGAGAAGTTTAAGGTATTAAATACACCTGAATCATACAATACGCCAATGGGACTTTCAAAGGTTATAAATAATAGTTTAAGACCTGAGCATGAAGTTTTTGTTGCTGAGCTGGGAGCTAAGGTTATTGGTGAAATTAGAGAAGTAGCACAGCTCGTACAGCCTAAAATAGGAGTGCTTACTTCCATAGGACCTACACATATAGAAACTTTTAAGAATATTGACAATATCATGAAGACAAAATATGAGCTTATTGAGGAACTTCCTATAGATGGAGTGGCAATTTTCAACTATGATAATGAGTATATTAAAAAGCTTGCTGATAAGACATTTAAAGAAAAGCTTCTTTATGGCTTAGAGAATGTTGAAAAACTAGATTTGTATGCTGATGATATAATAGTGTCTGAACTAGGTTCAACTTTCACCCTAAGGGATAAAGAAGGAAACAGTATAAGTTGTACTACGAAGCTATTGGGTAAGCATAACATATACAATATACTTGCCGGAGCTTGTGTTGCAAAAACTCTAGGCCTTACTTTCGAAGAGATTAGCCGAGGTATAGCAAAGATAGAGCCTGTGGAACATAGATTAAATATTATAAATCCAGGCACGGGAATTATCATAATTGATGATGCATTTAACTCAAATCCTATAGGCACAAAGGCAGCTCTTGATGTTCTTAGTCAGTTTAAGGAAGGTAAGAAGATCATTGTAACGCCAGGAATGATTGAACTAGGAGAAATGGAAGAGTCTGCCAACAGAGAATTTGGAGTAAATATTGGTAAAGTCTGCGATTATGTAATACTTGTTGGAGAAAAACGTACGAGACCTATATATGAAGGCCTAATGGAAACAAACTATAATAAATCAAATATTTTCATTGTAAATAGCTTAGATGAAGCAACGGCTCAGATAGGAAGAATAGCTAAACCTAAAGATGTTGTGCTATTTGAAAATGATTTACCGGATAATTACAGCGAATAAGGAGGTCTTGAAATGAAAAAGGTAGGAGTAATCTTTGGAGGTACCAGTGTAGAACATGAGGTATCTGTTATTACTGGAATGCAGGTTATGGAAAATTTGGATAAGAGCATCTATGAGGCTGTTCCTATATATATTACTAAAGAAGGGAAATGGCTGACTGGAAATTCTCTTAAGGATTTTAACACATACAAAGAAGGAAATTTTAAAGATACTAAAAGAATCGTATTTTCACAAAATAGAAATGACCATAATATCTATCTTCATCCTGATGAATTAGGATTATTTGCTAAAAAGATAGTAGATAGGTTGGATGTGATTTTTCCAGCTCTTCATGGAACTTATGGAGAAGATGGTTGTACACAAGGTTTATTTGAGTTGATGAATATACCATATGTAGGTGGAGGGGTTTTGGCTTCATCTGTAGGCATGGATAAGATAGTAATGAAGGATGTTTATAAGTCCTATGATATTCCTGTAGTTGATTATATGTGGTTCTATAGAACTAGCTGGGAAGCTGACAATGATAAGGTAATATTGAATATAGAAGAGAAGCTAGGATATCCAGTATTTGTAAAGCCAGCTAACCTTGGTTCAAGTATAGGAATCAATAAAGCAAAGGATAAGGAAGGATTAATTTCTGCTATACAAATTGCAATCAATTATGATAGAAGGATTATCATAGAAAAAGCGGTTGAAAATCCTAGGGAAATAAACTGTGCAGTAATGGGTTACGATGAAGTAGTTCATGCTTCACTTTGTGAAGAACCCTTAGGGTGGAAAGAAATATTGAGCTTTGAGGATAAATATATATCTGGCGATAAGAATAGCAAGACAGAAGGAAAGAGAAGGGTAATACCTGCAGAAATAGATGATGCTCTTAGAACTGAGATTGAGGAATTGGCTAAGAAATCCTTTATAGCTATTGATGGAAGAGGAACTTCAAGAATAGATTTTCTTGTAGATGGAAATAATAAGGTATATGTAAATGAAATAAATACATTGCCTGGTTCTATAGCCTTTTATCTTTGGGAAGGCAAGGGATATCCATTTACTAAGCTTGTGAATGAGCTTATAGATATAGGAATACAAACCCATGCAGATAAGAATAAGAATATGTACAACTTTGACGCCAATCTATTTACCAGAACCCAGTATGGTAGCAAAGTAAATAGAGGTACGAAATAACGAGGTTTAGAAATATAAACCATCAACCTCGTTTCACTGGTGTGATGAAATTGCTAAGTAATTTCTTCCGGTACTTAAGATAAGGAATGTAAGATATTTTCTAAATATCTTACATTTTTTTGTACAAAAGGGGTAAACAATAATAGTAGGAACAAACTTAGGAGGAATAAAGATGAGTATTAGAGAAAACATCTTAGAATTTATGGAAAATAAAGAATATAAGCCAATGCTAAAAGAAGAGCTGGCTATAGAATTTGGAATTGAAAAAGGTGATACCAAGCCATTTTATAAGATACTGGACTCCATGGAAAAGGAAGGAGTTCTTATTAGAAATAACAAGGATAAATATGGGCTTATTAATTCAGATTATCTTGTAGTTGGAAAGCTTCAAGGACATGAAAAGGGATTTGGGTTTGTAATCCCAAACGATAAAACAAAGAATGACGTATTTATTCCTGCTGAAAACATGAATAGTGCCATGAATGGAGATATTGTAGTAGCAAATCTTACAAGAAGGCAAGAGGGTGGACGTCGTCAAGAAGGTGAAATAGTAAGGATATTGGAAAGGGCAAATGAAACCATTATAGGAACTTTTGAGGATAATGGAAACTTTGGATTTTTAATCCCAGATGAGCATAGAATAGTCTACGATATATTTATACCAAAGGCACAAACAGCTGGAGCTAAAAACAAACAGAAGGTTGTTGTTGAAATCACTAGATGGCCTGAGTTAAGAAGAAATCCGGAGGGAAAGGTAATAGAAATACTAGGATTCTTAAGTGAAAAAGGAACTGACATACTTTCTGTTATAAGACAGTTTAAGCTTCCTGAGGACTTCCCTCCTAAGGTACAACAGCAGGCTGAAATAGTAGAGGAGGCTCTTACTGAGAGGGATTTAGAAGGTCGAGAGGACCTTAGGGGATTAACTACCTTTACAATAGATGGGGCAGATGCAAAGGATTTTGATGATGCAGTTTCAATTGAACTTTTAGATAAGGGAAATTACTTGCTTGGAGTCCATATAGCAGATGTATCTCATTATGTAAAACAGAATTCTGCCATGGATAAGGAGGCTTTATCCAGAGGGAATTCAGTATATCTAATTGATAGGGTAATACCAATGCTTCCAAAGGAACTTTCCAATGGAATATGCTCTTTAAATCCAAGAGTAGATAGATTGACCCTGACAGTATTTATGGAGATAGATAAAAAGGGAAATGTAGTGGATCATAAAATAGTAGAGAGCGTGATAAAGAGTAAGCATAGACTAATTTATGATGACGTTTCAGATTTTCTAGAAAAGGGAGAAGCAAAGGAAGAGCTTAAGGATATTTTAGATGATTTAACTCATATGCATAAACTTATGCAAATATTGAATGAAAAGAGAGAAAGAAGAGGAAGCATAGACTTTGATTTTCCTGAAACCTATATAGAATTAGATGAAAATGGAAGACCTACCGATGTAAGGGTTGCAGAAAGAAGAGTTGCTAACAGAATGATAGAAGAGTTTATGTTGGTGACAAATGAAACTGTGGCAGAAGAGTTCTATTGGGCTGAAATTCCATTTTTATACAGAATACATGAGGAGCCAAGTGCTGAGAAATTACAAGATTTTGCAAAATTCATCCATAACTTTGGTTATTCTCTTAAAGGCAAGGAAATCCATCCAAAGGAGTTGCAGCTTTTAACTCATGAAATAAAGGGAAAGAAAGAAGAGACAGTAATCTCAACCCTTCTATTAAGGTCATTAAAGAAAGCTATTTATAGTCCTGAGTCTGGAATTCACTTTGGCCTGGCAGCACAATATTACTGCCACTTTACTTCTCCAATTAGAAGATATCCTGATTTAGTGATCCATAGAATCATTAAGGATTACTTAAAGGGAAAACTAAACTCAGATAAGATTAATCGATGGGAGAAGGTAATGCCTGAGATAGCTGAGCATACATCTATGACTGAAAGAAGAGCTGAAGAAGCAGAAAGAGAAGTTGATGATTTGAAGAAAGCTCAATATATGTCAGAGAGAATAGGTGAGGAATTTACAGGCTTAGTTTCATCAGTTACTAGTTTTGGTCTTTTTGTTCAGCTTGAGAATACAATCGAAGGACTAGTTCATTTTAACAATATGGAAGATGACTTCTACAGATTCGATGAGGAAAACTATTATATAATTGGGGAGAGAACAAATCGAATCTACCGTCTGGGAGATGAGGTGAAGATAGAGGTAATTGGTGCTGATATTGGCAAGCGAACTATAGATTTCCGCTTGATTTGATATTATTGACTAATATTTGTAAATTTGATACACTAAATAACGATATCAAATTAAAGGGTTGATTAGAATGAAGAAGCTAGGAACTAAGATAATAGCAACAAATAAGAAGGCAAGACATGAGTATTTTATAGAGGATACTATTGAAACAGGCATAGTTCTCACTGGAACTGAAGTAAAATCAATTCGTCAAGGCAAGGTCAATATTAAAGAAAGCTACGCTTCCGTTGAAAACGGAGAGGTATTTATCAATGGAATGCATATTAGCCCATATGAACAAGGAAATATCTATAATGTAGATCCTTTAAGAAAGAGAAAACTATTACTCCATAAAAAAGAGATTAGAAAGCTATTTCAAGGTCTACAGCTTCAGGGATATACCCTTGTTCCCCTTTCTATATATCTTAAAGATGGTAGGGTAAAAGTTGAGCTAGCTACTGCAAAGGGTAAGAAGTTGTATGATAAGAGAGAAACTATAGCGAAGAAGGATGCTGAAAGACGTATTCAGCAACATTCATCAGAAAAATATAGGTAGAGAAATGAACTATAATAAATTATTAGATACAGCGATATTAGCAGGTCAAATTTTACTTGAAAGCAATGCAGAAACTTATCGTGTTGAAGATGTTATGAATAGAATATTGGACGTATCATGCCTTGAGTCCACAGAAGCACTAGCACTTGGAACTGGTTTAATAGCTACCTTGAGCGACCCTAAAATAGGCTCTATAACTGTAACAAAGAGAATAACAAAACGGGAAACCAATTTAGGGAAAATAGCTTGGGTAAACGCTGTTTGTAGGGAATTGACATCCGGGGTAATAAGTATCGATAAAGCCTATGAAAAGTTGCTTGATGTATATGAAACTCATTATTCTACATGGGTCAAGAATCTAGCAATATCTTTAATTCCAGCTTTTTTTGCTCTATTGTTGGGTGGTGGATTAAAGGAATTCATTTTTGCCTGGCTTTGTGGAGGTATTCTTACACTGATTATGAAGCTTGAAAAAGAAACGGATTTTGGATTCTTTGCTCATAATATAATCTATACATGCATTATGGTTATTTTTATTTATACAATTCAGAATTATTTGATTTCAAGTTTGAACTCTCATATTATTATTACAGCATCCCTATTTCCATTACTACCAGGGACTGCTATTACCAATGCATTTCGTGACAGTTTAAGAGGGGATTATATGTCCGCAATTGCAAAATCACTTGAAGCTATATTAATTGCAGGGTCCATAGCAATAGGAGCTGCTCTTGGACTTATTTTTACCGGAGGTATAGCAATATGATAATTCAAGTTCTAAGTACATTTTTTGCTATAGCAGCAGCATCCATATATCTAGAGGTTCCCAGAAAAATGTTGATTAGAGCGGGAATAGTAGGTGCAATGGGTTGGGGGATATACCTTTTATTATTAGAAAAAACGGGTTTATTGATAGCAACATTTATTGCTGGTATTGTGGTTTCTACAGTATCTCATATATTCTCTAGGCTATTCAAAACACCAGTTACTATATTTTTCATACCAGGGTTTTATCCTTTAGTACCAGGATACAGATTTTATATGGCAGTTTATAATTTTATTGCGGGAAATCAATTAGAAACTCAAGAATATTTAATAGATACTATAAAAATATCAGGCATGATTGCATTATCAATTTTTACGATGGACATCACATTCAATATAATTACTAAGCTTAGGCACTTAATTCCTCAAGATTAGAGGCATCTCTATTGGTTGATGGTATATTTTAGTCTAAGGTTTTATACGGAGGTTTTAGCGTTGTTTAATTCTTTAAATATTCATCCTATTAATTTCATTAGTGCAATGTCCAATGCTTTGGAATTATCAACTACCGGTATCTCAAAGCACCATCTAAGGACAGCAATAATTTCTAAGCACATTGGAGATTTCTTTAATTTAAAATATGAAGAACTAGAAATATTAATATATTCAGCCTTGCTACATGATATTGGTGCTGCTTCAAATTGGGATGAGAAGCATTACATTGCTCATTCAGATTATAAATATGTATTTAATCATGCTGAAAATGGTTATCAGATTCTTAAAGATTCACAACAACTAGAAGTTTTGGCTACACCAATAAGATATCACCACGATCGGTATAAAGGAGGAAATCCAAGCGGACTTAAGGGGCAGGATATTCCCTTAATAAGTCGCATAATTCATATTTCTGATAGAATAGAGGTTGGAATTAATAAGAATAAACATATTCTTCAGCAACGCAACAGGATAATCGATGGAATTGAAAGTTTGAATTTTTTCGATCCTGAGATAGTACAAGCAGTTAAAGAATTAGGCAAGATAGAATATTTTTGGCTTGATATAGTAAACCCTATATATGAAAGTCGTTTTCTCAGTGATCTTAAATTTTTCGGCAAGTTATTATTTGATATTGATGATTTGATAACTATGGCTGAGATTTTTTCAAAAGTAGTTGATGCAACATCCCACTACACAGCTGAACATTCAAAAAATGTAGCTAGAGTAACCAGATATTTGGCACAAAATATAGGTTTCAGTAGTGATGAAGCAAAAAAATTATATTTGGCTGGATTATTACATGATTTAGGCAAGTTAGCAGTACCTAATGAAATTTTAAATAAAGATGGACCATATACAACAGATGAATATGATATCATAAAACAACATCCATACTACGGCCATCGAATTTTAGAACAAGTTGAAGGGTTCGAGAACATTGCATTTTGGGTCGGCACTCATCATGAAACACTTGATGGACAAGGCTATCCTTATAAATTAAGTGGGGAAAATATAGAATTAGGAAGTCGCATATTAGCTGTTGCTGATGTTTTTTCATCTCTTATAGAAGATAGGCCTTATAGAAAGGGAATGGATCTAGATGAAGCAATCAAGTTAATGGAGGATATGGCAAATAATTTTAAAATAGACAAAAGTATAGTTAGAGCTGTTAAGATGAATTCTCATGATATTTACTCAATAATTACTAAATATTAGAACTCTTTTGTTGCTTCCAGGATGTGTAATTGACATCAAATATTAGAGGTGTTATAATTAAATTGTGGATAAGTAATGGGTCGTATTACTATATCTCATAATTAATATGGGGGCGAATTTGGTTTCGACGGGGATGCGGAATCAGGAGTAGCGAGTCGTTGTCGCCAAGCAACGATAAAAGTGGCAAAAACAATAAACGCAAACAATAGATACGCTTTAGCAGCTTAGTTCTGCTTCGTCAAACTTAAGAGTCCCACGACTTA
>CAZAJU010000031.1:21288-23329 GCA_964485455.1 uncultured Tissierella sp. | reverse complement strand
GACAGGTGGCTCACTTAACACTGGAACGATGGCTCTTTCAAAGAGGAATATTCATGGAGACGGCGCTTACTATCCCAAGCAATCCTGTGAAAATTGTAGGTATTTAAAAAAATGGATGAACTTTTAGTATTCATATAGTTTCAGAATAAAAAAATCCTTTGTATCCTCTTAGATCCAAAGGATTTTTAGGACTAAATAGCTCTGGATATTAATCCAGAGCTATCGTATATATTATCTCTTTAATTTGCTCATAAATTCACTGGTATCAACTTTCATATCCTTTATATCATTTACCAGCTTAACTATAGGATCAATAGTAGCAGCAATTACTCTCTCTCCTATTTCTTTTGAATGCCCAACAGGATCACCAAAAGGTCCTGGACTTCCTTCTGCACCCCAGAAGGCTTCAGCAATCTCAGGAAATTCAAAGGATTCAATTGTGATTCCAGGAGGAGAAATTGGTAAAAAGTTGCTCAATTCCTCTGGGAATCCTCCAGGGATTCTTCCAACGACTTTATCTTCTCTGACTTCAGCACCGAATACCTCTGATACAGAAGTTTCTATCAAGCAAGCATGTCCCCATACAGGTGGCTTGTTCATTTCACTAAGAATCTTTTGAACCTCGTGATCTGGGACTACAAAGAAATTGGCTAGAGCAAAGAATGCTCCAGTTTCCTTAGTCAATTGTCTCATTGCTTCCGTTATGAATGGTGGATTTGGATAATGTCCATTAATGAAAATTATTTTCTTGAATCCCATTTTTATAAGGGATTTGGAGATATCTTTATAAACATTCACAAGAGTTTCAGGCTCCAAGGTAAAGGTTCCTGGAAAACTCCTAAATACAGGTATATCTGAATAACCAAAAGGAATAGTAGGAGATATTACTGGTTTTGCAGTGCTATATGTGGCTTGGGCTACCCTTTCAGCGATGCCAGTTGCTATAATGTTGTCTACATTGATAGGTAGATGGAGTCCATGCTGTTCCGTCTGCCCCACTGGAAGCAAGGCAATATCTGTTTCTTTTAATCTTTCTTTAATCTCAGGCCATGTCATATCCTTTAGAAAAATGTTTTTTGCTTCAACCAAATTCGATCACCCTTTCAGATTATTTGATATGATAGTACCCACTTATATAAATCTTAAAACCATATATTTTAGAAGATGTGCGTGGAAATGCTTTAATTAATAGATAAAGTTTCAGGTGATAATATTCATTAGAATGGGGTGATGCTAGATGCTTTTGTCTAGCCTGACTAATTTGATCAATTCAGTTTTAAAATGGAATAATTTCAGATACATCAGAGAAATAGCTCTTACCACAGGATACAATATAATGTACGTCGTTTTTTCCAACGCTAACCTCATGAATCCTAAGGTGAGTGCAAGTAGGTGCGCTATTATGCAAATCAAAGAATCCCCAGCAAGTACCTCTATCATATGATTTTTTACAGGTGTCTATAATAGTAATTCCACCCCATCCTCCTGATACCTGCTCTAAATCTTCATCTGACAAGGCATTTGATTTCATTTGTTCTAGTTTTTCTTTTTCACTATTATCTTTCATAAGTTAAACCTCCAGTTTTTAGTTTATCTATTAAATACTAAATATTTGTACTATAGTTGTACTCTGGAGCGTCCTCCATCTACACCATATATTTGTCCTGTAATCCAGGAGGATTCCTTTGATATTAAAAATGCAGTAAGAGCTGCAATATCCTCAGCTTTCCCAAGTCGTTTTAGGCTATGCTTTTCACCTATGGAATTTTTTGTAACATCATCGGCCAATATGCCTGAGGATAGGGGGCTGTCCTCGATAAGTGATGGAGCTATGCCGTTTACCCTAATCTTTGGAGCAAATTCTGCAGCCAATGATCTTACTAAACCCTCTATTGCACCTTTTGCCATGCCTATTGAGGCGTGTAGCTGAAAGCCCTGCTGAACTGCTATGCTTGAATAAAGAACAATTGACGACCCTTCCTTGTATTTGTTTAAGGCTGAAAGAGAGGCTTGTACAGCTAAAGCCGCACCTAAGGAATTC
>CAZAJU010000031.1:0-21188 GCA_964485455.1 uncultured Tissierella sp. | reverse complement strand
GTTATTGAGAACTTAAGCAAGAAAATACTTGCTAAACCACTAAAATTTTACTTTTTTCTTGTTTTAATAGAAGAGCGTGTTCACAATACTAGATACTTAAAAAGGAAAGGATAATTAATTCAATTAATAATTATTTAGGGATAATTCTTTTTATGGTATTATATTATGGTTGAGTTATACCAACTGGGGGTATGAAATAAAAACTACATGAATGAATAATATTAAATGATTTATAACTATATGGAGGAAATTTAATGAAAGAAAAATTGCTTAGCTTTTTATCAATATTTACATCTATTTTTGCAACTCTATGTTGAACGGGAGGGCTTATATTAGCACCCCTAGGTTTAGGGGCAGTAGGCACCGTATATTTTGGAAATATGACAAAGTTTAAGCCATTGTTTGTAATTCTTACAGTAGTACTGTTATATTGGTCCTATAGCATCATTGAAAAGAAGAAATCAAGTAGAATAAATAAGGTAATATTTTGGGTAGTAGCTAGTATATCCATAGTAATTATGTATTTACCAAATATTATAGCACTTTTAAATATAGAGCTTTGATTGTTTAAACATTGGATTAACTATCAAAGTATAAAAACACTTTAATAAAATACAAAATTAAGAGAGTCCCTAAATTAGGGACTCTCTATATGTTCTCAGTTACTCAAGGTTATCTGATGTTTCTATTGTTTATTTGCTATGAGATACTCTTAATACTTTTTAGAATAGGTTTTTCTTGAACATGAACCACCCTAATATTCCAGAAAAAACAAAGGACATAATAAAAATAAATAAAAATGCATTAGGGTTATCTCCCATAGGTACAACTACGTTCATTCCAAAGAAGCTAGCCACCATTGTTGGGACTGATAAAACAATAGTGATTGAAGCTAAAAATTTCATTACTATATTTAAATTGTTTGATATTATGGATGCAAAGGCATCCATAGTTCCACTTAAAATTCCGCTATATATGTTAGCCATTTCAATTGCCTGTCTATTTTCAATAATTACGTCCTCTAAAAGGTCTTCATCTTCTGGATACATTTTTATAGGTTTAAGTCTCATCAACTTTTCCAATATACTTTCATTACTTCTTAAGGATGTACTAAAATAAACTAAGCTCTTTTCTAAATCCAAAAGCTCAATTAACTCCTTATTTTTCATGGACCTATGCAATTCTTTCTCTATTTTACTACTCTTTTTATCAATGCGTCTTAAGTATTGAAGATAATAGGTAGCATTCTTATATAGAATTTGAAATAAAAATCTTGTTTTTTTATAGGTATAAAAGGATTTTACTTTGGAGTTAGAAAAATCATTAATGATGTTATTCTCCCTCAAACATACTGTAATAATATTTGAATCACCAATTATAATAGCCATTGGTATAGTGGAATACAAACCTGTGTGTTCTTCTACACTAAGAATAGGAATATCGATCATAATTAATGTATATCCATCTTCTGTTTCTATTCTAGCCCTCTCTTCTTCATCAAGTGCATCTTGAATAAAGTCTATAGGAACCTTTATTGTATTTGCTACCCTTTGCATTTCTTCTTTTGAAGGTTTAATAAGGTTAATCCAAGCTCCTTCAATTATTTGATCGAGTTGTTCTAATTTAAGTGTGCCATTCTCTTCTACAGTTTTTAGTATTTGTATCATAATAATTCACATCCTTATCCTTTTGGAATTTTCATTATCATAGGAATGAAATCTTAGAAATAAGAGTAACCATTCGATGATAATAATCTGGTTCTATGAAATTTTAAGTTTATTTGCCATCCCACCGGACAACTGTCCATAAAACCACCTCCAATAAGTCAAGAATATAAGTAATTACATAAATACTATAGAATTAATACTTATTTAAGTCAAGTAAATATATTGTTAAGATTTAGATAATTAAGTGTAAGGACTTGGCATTAGAAATAGGGAGATAAGGAAATCCCTATTACCCTAATAGCTTACAAAAGCGAAAGGAGATGGTGTTTTTATCACCATCTCATTTAGATATTTTTGCTTTAAGCTATTAGATTATTATTCAAGATAATTCTTAATATGATTGAATAGCTCAGAATTTTCTTCAATAGCGGAGCTGTTTCCAATTGCAGCAGTAGCCCAATTATCAACAACATCCCTTAGCATTTGTGAAAAACCATTTATATCCTCTGTAGAGGTACTCAACAATTCTTCGATAATTTTATTTTTATCTGGGCTTGTTCCATTTAATACATGATTTAAATATTGGTCATTAGCATCAATACTGCTTAATAGTGGGTTAATCGCTCTATAGGCTGAAATTTTATATCCCTGTAGTTTGGAATCTGTCAGTTTAAGAGATTCTATATAATCCGGAATATTCTTAAATATTTCATAGGTCTTTGCAAGTTCTGGATCACTGTAGCTGTAGGCATATACATTCTCTTTGTTGATACTGATGCCTGAACCATAAGCTCCATTTTTGGATCTTATCTCATCACCAAGGTACTCATTGATAATTTGCTCTAAAACTTCTAATTTTCCGCTGTATTTATAGCCCAGCTTACTATAATCAGTAATAAATCCATTGTATTGAACCGAGATACCACTCTTAAAGCCTTCACCTATATCGAATTTGAAATCATAAGCTTTTTCCTCAGCTTTGAATGATTTCAGGCCATCTGCAAAAGCTATAAGCTTGGACTCTGCAGAGTTGTTATTGGATTCTGTTCCAAGAGTGTTTATAATAAAGTCCTCTTTAGGAAAGGCTATAGCGTATACTGCCTTAAGCTCTGCAATAGCTTTGTCTGGTTCTGAAACTAATAGCTTTTCTATTTCTTTAATAAAACTATAATATGCAAGCCCTCTGGATTGTGCCTTATAGCCGTAACCATTACCTACGTAGCCTTCAAGCTGACTAATTAAAAAGTTTATTGGGTCATTACTTTCATAGCTTGATTTCAACTCTGCCACCTTTTGCTTTATGCGGTCAATATCGCTAAAATCAGTATTATATATGATTTCGGTAATTAGACCATTTACATACTCCAAATCCTCTGAAAGTAGATTAAGAGAGACAACATTCTTTACTTTGTATTCTTCTTGTGATTCAAGATTTACAAAAGATTTGTTTTCAAAGATTACTTGTGCTTTACTGAATAGTTCCCTTTCTAGATCATTTACTTTGTAATTTTTTGTATCCAATTTTCCAAGGAGATCCATAACAAGAGATAAATACATAATTTTCTCCTGTGGTACCTGGCTTCCTTTGAAAATATAATTTAAACGAAGTAAATTTTCGGTTTCTTTATCAGAACGAAGGATTTTTAAGCCATTTAGTTGTTTTTCAGAAATAATAGTTTTGTCCACATCTTTGTTTAGAGCTGTCAGAGGGATAGTTGGAAGGGTGCTAAGCTCTTCAGGTCCATTAGGTGTATTCATATAGATATTAAATTCTTCGGTTTCTTTCTTAAGAGCTGAGATTTGCTCTGGAGTCAAGGTGCTCTTATAAGCTGCTAATCTTGCATCTGACTTTTCCTGCCATTCACTGGTGAAAGTTGTAGATGGCTCCTGTATTATAAAAGCTGAATGCTTGTTATTGAGAATATATTCTTTAACAATATCTCCTAAGGATTGAGGATTCAGGCTCTTTCTTAGATTGTCATAGTCTTCCTTGGTATTCATATTCTGAGTATAAGGAGCATCATATAACCAGTTCATAGCAACATATACAAGGTATTCCATTCCGCTTTCAACAGATAATGAACCAACGGCTTGGTTTAAGGCTATAGAATCTAGAATACTATTAGCAAGTTTAACATCGATACCGTCTTCTACTATTGATTCCATTACATTTTTAACTGTATCCTTAAATATTTCCTTATCCTTAAGGCTTGAATCATATAGATAGAATGTTAGGACATTTTGCTTTGGAAAAGTATCAAAGGAAACATTGTAATTTGTACTTATACCTGCTTCAAGCAAGCCTTTTTCAAGTAGTGAACCGGAAGAATTTAGAATGTCGGCAAGGAGTTGTAAGCTTACTGCTCCTTTATAATCAGAATAATCATTTACAGCATATGCTAGACTGAATATATACTTGTTTTCTAAATCAGTGCCTTCTTCTACAGAATATTTATAAGTTGCTTCTTGCTGATTATCAAAAGCTGCCTGTTCATAGTTTATTTTCTCATAGTTTTTCTTCTCATACTTAGAGAAATAGTTCTCATTTATAAATTTCAATGTATCAATTATATCCACATCTCCGTAAAGATAAGTTAAGGAGTTAGATGGATGGTAATATTTAGTATAATAATCCATCTGCTCAAGGTATGTTAATGTTTCAATCTCTTCAGGTTTGCCTCCAGACTGATAGGCATATGGGGTGTCCGGCATAAGTGTTTCCATAGGAGCTGTATATGATATCCAATCACTATTTCCAAGGTATGCTTTCATCTCATTATATACAATCCCATTATAATTAAGCTCAAGGGTTTCTGGATTGATTTCTTTTCTTATTCCTTCCATTAAAAAGATGTTCTCATTTTTCTTTAATAATGGATTAAAAACGGAGTCCAGATAAACTCCCATAAGATTATTAAAGTCAGCTGTATTCGCTGAAGCTATAGGAAATGTTGTGAATACTGGATATGTCATGGCATTCATAAAAGTAGTAAGAGTCGGTCCATAATAAATATTGAAAAAGATATTTTTAACAGGATATTTTTCTGAACCATCAAGAACCATATGCTCTGTAATATGCTGTATACCCTTGCTGTTAGTAGGTGGGGTCCTAAAGGTTATAGAAAAAGTCTTGTTCTCATCATTATTTCTGAGAAAAATCAGTTGGGATTTTGTCTTGTTATGTTCAAATACATGCATCTTGGCAGATTTAATCTCTAGGGGGATTATCTCTTTTAAGGTAAATCCCTGATAAGTTTTGCCTATAAAAAGCTCTACATCAGTGGCAAGTTGCTCATAAGCTCTGTAAACAACTACTACAGCCTCTTCATAGGTTAGATTTCCTTGAGGATTAAAGATTCTGTTATATCCTAAAAATATATTATTGGCAGTTAAATATTCCACTGCTGGAACATATTTTGGATTAATCTTTGCAGTATCTATGTAAGAAAATTTAGCTTTACTGTAACTACTTAAGGAGTCCTCATAATAGCCAAGTACATGTCCCAGGATATATGCTGCTTCCTCTCTTGTAATAATGTCATTCATAGTTGCTGCATCAATTTTTAATTCACTGATTATGCTTTCTGCGCTTAAGGATAGCTCAGTGGACAGGCGGCTGGCCATTTCTAAAAATTGAGCTTTTGTAAGGAGTTTTCGAAATACAGTATCGGGGCTTTCCTCAACCAGCTGCAATTGTAAAGCTTTGCTGTAATCATCTGCTGCCCAAGATGATATTGTATTTTCTGCAGTTTGGGCTGCGGGAAAAAGGGTGAATAAGTTAATTATCAATGCGATAACTAAAATTGAAGATATGGATTTTTTACTTAGCAATCAGATCACCTCTATAATTTTATTTTAAATTAATACCCATATATTAGAAGTTTAACATTTTTAATTCCATAAGGAAAGGTTCAAGTATCGTACTGAAATGTCAAAATTCTATGAGACACCAGATTGGTATAAAGGGCCAATTATAACTAAGTAAATTTTCTTAATAAGAAATTATTGAAAAAAATGGGTGTAATGAACTAACGTTAATTACACCCATTTTTCCATATATATTAAAGAACAAGATATGACGAGAAAAATATAGAAGAGAAGATTACACGATACCTTGAAGTAGTGGGGTAAGTACTCCCATGATTCCTCCAAGTAGGGCGCCAAGCCAAGTGATCGCTTTGAGTTCTTTGTTTGCAATCTCAAGTATTATTTCTTCAGTATATGCTACATCAAAGCTATTTATCTGATCTTCTACAATACCAGATATGTTTAGAGACTCGACTATGGAAGGCAGCTTTTTGATGGCGATTTTTTGAAGCAAGGATTTTGTAGTCTTTATTATGTTTTCTGTTGATTCTTCGTCAATGGATTTCATTAATTGATTAAGAGGCATATTTCCAAAGTCAATAATGGTATTTTGAAGGATTGAATTTACCTCTTTATCCAGCATTTCCTCCGACTTATAAACTATATCGATGATATGCTTTGAAATATTTGAAATATCATCCTCATTTATATACTTTGCAACTTCTGTTAAAGGGTTTTCTAGAGCCTTATCTAAGATCTTATTTATCCCATAGGCCAAATCATCACTGGCTTTTGGGTTTTCAAGTTGTTCTAAAAATGCTTCATATACCTTTTCTGAGATTTTATCAGGGGTAATAAAGGTTGTTATGATTCTTGGAATATTTGCATCTGCAGCATTTTCAATAGTCTTTCTAATTTTGTGATTGATAGTAGGATTGTTTAGGAGCTCCTTTAATGAAGCAAGTATTTCTCTTTTATTCCTTGTAATAGCAAGTTTTAATCTTCTTATAACATCTAGAGGGATGAGTTCCTCAATCCTTCTGTTATCCCTAGTAAGTTTTATTAAGAGGAGGCTAAGAGATTCTTCCAAGCTTTCTTTTACATCATCGCTTTTTAGTTTGCCTATTATAAAAGCACTAAGTTTACCCTTAATAAATAAAGAAAATTTTTGATAGCTATCTTCGCCAAATATTTCAAAGAATTCTTTTATTGTATTATTGCTGCTCTTAATTTTTGTTATGCTATACACTATGTAGGATCTTATGTTTTCATCGATTCTATCGCTTTCTATTGCCCGCGTTAAGGCCTCAGGGGTTATCAGATGATTTGATACCGATTCCCCTATGGTTTTAGCAATTCTTTTACTTTCCTTTGGAATAAGACCTGGTGTAAAGGGTAGTCTGATTCCTAAAATCCTCTTTTCATAATAAGGTCTAAAGAGCATTTTGATTGCCAGCCAGTTAGTAAAATAACCAATAACTGCGCCTATTATAATTGGTATTATTATCTTCATTAGTTCACCTTCAATATTTGTAGTACTAGTATTATACACATTCCATATTGAAGATTCAAGGTTTTAAATAAGCTTCAAGTGTTCACCCGGGATCATTACTCAAACTCTGTTCTAGTATCGATGTTGCTCTCTAGCTCGTATTTAGGAACAAATTTTTTGTCTCCATATCTTTCTTCTTTTATGGTTTTTATCTCTCCTAAATGAAGAACTAATGTAACCAGCATAACTACTGTTAAGATCCTGTGGACCTTCATCCAATTTGGTTTCTTAATCTTTTTTCTTAGCATATAATTAAATCCAAGCAAGAAGATAGTTATACAGCATACAATTCCCCATAGCACCGGAGTCTGGGAGGCTATACCATGGATAAGACTTACTATGGCAAGGGAAATTCCCATAGGTATATGGGTCTTTCTTAATGCTCGGTTCAGTCTATTTAAGAATGAATTCTTATCTTTGCCTTTTCCTAGTTTTCTGAGTACATAAATAATTACAAGGCCAAATGTCAGGGGAATGGTGAGCTTTGCTGTTATTGCATCAATAATCATAAGTGTTGTTTCCAATTTGGGTCAGTTCTCCTTTATTAGTTAATTTTTCTATAAGTACAGTTTATATATTTATTATGAACTAAATTTGAAGGTTTTGTGAAAGTTTAGTGAGTGTTGGAGTTTTTATCATATAAAAGCAGCCTGGATTACAAACCCAAGCTGCTTAATTTTACCGTAAAAATCTTTTTAATTGTTCAATTTCTTCCATGCAACGATTTTATCGTTTTAGAAGTGGGGGATATCTTCACCTCGTTATAATTTCGATTATAGTAAATTAAAAAGTTAAAATTTAAGATGAAAATATGGTCTTGGTTTTCGATTATTCCATTTAAGTTGAAACCAATAAAAACACACAATAATCTAGTATACATAAAAATATTACTATATAATAGAATCAATTAAACTTAAAGGGGGCTATTAAATGAATTTAAAAGGAGAAATAACTCAACTAGTGGAAAAATCAGCTCAAGATATAAGAAGTGAATTATTCAGAAAACCAATAGTTGGCTTTTCTCATTCGAATAATCCTCTATATAGTGACCTTAAGGATATTGTAGGACCTGAACATGCTCATCCTATGGATTTATTGGCGGATGCTAAGAGCGTAATATCTTTCTTCATTCCATTTTCAGAGCTTGTTGTAAAGTCAAATAGGGCAGGGGAACTGCCTTCCAAAGAATATGCAAGATCCTATGTAGAAGCAAATAATCTTATTAATCATATTTCAGATAGTTTGATTAAGTTTTTAAATGATAAGGGATTGAAGGCTGTAACAATAAAAGCAACCCACAGCTTTGATCCAGTAACTTTAAAATCTGCCTGGTCCCATAGAAGTGCAGCATACATAGGAAGCATGGGTGAATTTGGAGTAAATAGAATGCTTATAACAAAAGAAGGCTCTTCAGGAAGGTATGGAACAGTTATTACATCAGCTGAGATTCCTTTAGATGAGGAAAAAAGCCATAAATACTGTCTTTATTATAAAAATGGAAGCTGTAAAAAGTGTATCGATATTTGTCCTGTAGGGGCATTGGGAATAGACTCCTTTGACAAGTTTAAGTGCAATGGCAGACTTCTTGAAAATATGGAGAAATTAAAGGATATAGGAGAATGTGATGTATGCGGTAAATGCCTTACAATTTGTCCTGTAGCCATTATTAAATAGATATGTATTGTAAAAACGGGGGATAAAGAATGCTAAAGATTGCTATTTGCGATGATATGGTAGCGGAGCTTAAGGAGCTCTATGAGCTTACAAACGAATATCTAAGAGAGAGGTGTGTAGAAGCCCAAGTTCGAGATTTCAATCACCCTGACCATCTATTGACAGCTTGTGAAAAGGAAAGCTTTCATATATTCCTTCTTGATATGGTCATGCCTATGATTAGTGGATTGGAAGTTGGACGAAATATCCGCCGTATGACTACCGATGCCCAGATTGTTTACATAACTACAGAGCCTGGTTTTGCTCTTGATGCTTATTCGGTCAATCCTCTTCACTATCTTCTAAAGCCCGTTGATAAAAATCAGCTTTTTGATGTGCTTGATTTGGCTGTAAAAAAAGTGGACTTTGGGGGAGAAGGAGTTGTCACGGTCAAGACCAAGAATGGCCTTTGTACTATTTCTAAGGATAATATCCTCTGCTGTGAATATATACATCATCGGGTTATTTATACCTTGACCGGGGGAAAGCAGCTTGAGACAGCCTCTATTCGCGATAGCTTTTCTACCCATATAGCCCCTCTTTTAGAGGATAAGCGCTTCATTTCACCACATGCATCCTTTGCGATCAACATGAGCTTTGTTGAAAAGCTGGATAAGTCAGGATTTATTCTTAGAGGGGGAATATTCGTGCCCATATCTGGCAGGAATTACTCATCGGTAAGAAATAACTATATGAGCTATAGGCTAGGGGAGGTATAGAGATGGAGGCTTATGACATTCTTCGTTCAATTGTCACAAATATAATGTTGGTCTCTCTTCTTTTTACACTGGCACAGCCTAAATATAGTAAGTGGACAATGTGGATTACCACTTTTGCGATTGTATCTTTGGATTTTGGCTTAAATATTTATTTTTATCTTAGAAATGACTACACAACTCTAGCGGCCTCGGACATAGTATTTTTTATCTTGGTGGGAGTTATCACAAAGCCATTTTTTAAAGATACTTTTATGCAGTGGCTATTCAACTTCTTCACAGCCATGAACATCTATGCTGTTACAGTTATTTTAAGCTATTATCTAGCATTTGTCTTGCCATATCCAAACTATGCCATGATCCTAATTAGAGCTCTATTATTTGGGGCAGCTATACTGCTTTTTCGGACTCGCTTACATCCTCTTTACCGTCAGACAGCTGAGCATTGGGACATATATCTTTTTGTAGCAGCTGGTCTCTTTGCAAATTTTGCCTGGTATCTTATGTCTGGGGATGATGTGGTGCAAACTCTTAATAAAGCTTTTGTTCCCCTTATACTCCTGGTCATGCTGGTTGTACTGGTTTATATGGCGATTTTCCTCTCTCTTAGAAAAACTTTGCGAGAAATGTCCCTCCGTGAGGAAAATCTGAAAATGCAAGTAGTTCGAGATTTCACCAGCCAGCGTCTAGCTCTAATGGATGAGACAGTTCGCCAAATGAGTATAATCCAGCATGACCGTCGCCACTTCAACAATACCCTCCTTAGTCTACTTGAAAGGGGAGAAACCATAAAGGCTTCTGAATTGATTCAAAAGCAGAGTGAAGCTCTACCCCAAAAACCTCGGAGCTATTGTGAAAATGTGTCGGTAAATGCTGCAGTTTCATATTATGCAGACCTTGCTCGCCAAAAGGGAATTCGTTATGAGATCCGGCTTGATATTCCAGAGAAGCTTTCTGTAGATGAATTGTCCCTGGCTATGACTGTATCAAACCTTATGGAAAATGCTATCCAAGCAGTAGACTCCTTGCCTCTGGACGGCCGATATTTTCGCTTTTCAGCAGTAAGCACTGGACAGCTTATCTTTGAGATATCTAACCCCTACGAAGGTGAGGTTGAAATTGCCCTAGATGGGCTACCTATTTCCAAGAATGAGGGGCATGGTAGAGGAAGCCAGAGTATATCTGATTTTGTAAGCCGTAGTGGAGGGGAGCTCCTTTATGAAGCAAAGGATGGTGTTTTCATGGTCCGTATTATGGTTTAGCATATTAAAGACAACATTGAGTGCAAAATTGCTACTTTTAGGCAGAAAATATTGCTTTCTTCTTATCTATGATATCCTTTATAAAAGGTTATGGATGAGAAGGGAGCATTTTTTTTCAATGTTTCTAACTCTATTATACTAGGAGGGATAAAAATGAGTGAAGAAAAAAACTTAAATATGAGAGAGATGACTGATGAGGAATTGGAAAAGGCATCAGGAGGAGGTTATTATTGGCCTGTAACCGGATGCCCACAGGGCTATACAAAGTTTGTAAAGTGGGTTTTTGTTGATTACATTGCAGGGGATGCTTGTAGAAGCTGTCCGAACTATGAAACCGCAAGTAAAATAGGATATGATGATTTTGGATATGAATGTACAGAGTATTATAAAAAATGCAGGCTGGCAGCAAGTGATTATGTCTGGGAATAGATATCTAATTAGGGAATAGACCAATAATAGAATTATGAATCGCAAATAAAAAAGGATGGTGATATACAATGAAAAAGAAATATACAACTACTTATAAAGGCTTATGCCTTATCCTGATTATGGTGACGAGCATTCTGATGCTTTCAGCCTGTACTAAGGAGAAAAGCAATATCACTGTAACATATAAAGACATTGTTGAGGCCAACACAAGTACAGCACAACTTGATGGCCATGATAGCATCAGTTTTACCGTATTAAGTGGGGAAAATCTATCTCCTCTATATGATATATATTTGGATAAAACTACCCTTGCTACGGATTCTAAGGATAGTCAATTTATTTATACTCCGGAAGTGCAGGGAAGTCTTGAAAATGGAGTCTTTAGTCCTTACCTTAATTTATCAGAGGATAGTTTGTACGAATATCTCCACAAATACTTTTTATTGGACCCTGCAGGAAATGAGGAGGTAACAGATACCGTAAAAAATGGTGATAAGCTTTTAATTACTACGGAATTCTCTGGTGAAGAATCCAAAGCTATAATCGAAAATATTATGGGTTCTTTTGTAGAGGGCGACTATCTTTCCTACGAGTATTTAGTTGATGAGACAAGCTATAAGCTCCACTCATATAAGGCCTTCCTAATGAGAGAAGGTCAAGATCCAAAGGTGGTGGAAGAAGTCAAGGGTTTTATCTATGATGAAAAAGCACCAGCTTATTTAAAAGAAGCATTGGAATTAGCATCTAAACCTATGAAAGAAGAATCACCAGATAAGCTTAGAACGGTATCGGTGATTATGGATCCGAATACAGCCTCTGAAAAGACCTTTTCAATCACTGTCCCTAAGGGCGCAGGTGTATACTTTAATTTAAGAGAAGGCTACAACACTCTTTACAAAGACCGTGAATGTACAGAGCTTTATGAATGGGGCTCGGCAGATAAAAATCAAGATTTAACTCTATATTCTCCTCCGGATAAAAAATAATTTAGAGTTTTTTTATGGCCTAGCTCAATTTCGACAACATTAAGTGCAGAATTGCTACTTTTAAGTAAAAAATATTGCTCTCTTCTTATTTATGATATTCTTTTAATAAAGGTACTTGATGAGAAGGGAGCGTTTTTTATGATGAGTTTTGGTAGAAGGAGGGAAGACCAGGTGCTTTCCGCACCAAATTCCTATGGCAATGTCTGGCCAGGCCAGAGCTGTCCTGCCTTTGTCCCTAGGGGCGGAGCGGCAGAGATGACATGCTGGTATTGCGTGTATGCAAACTTCCACCTGGATAAGCCTCGTCCACTTGAGGTGGGAATCTGTGAATGGCCTAAAATATGAGCAAATATAGTATCAGCTAATTTAAAAGATGCATTGGAATTAGCCTCCAAGATTTTCAAAGAAGAATCACAAGATAAGCTTAGAAAGGTATCAGCCATTATGGATCCGAATACGGCCTCTGAAAAGACCATTTCGATTACTGTCCCTAAGGGTACAGCAGTATATATGCTTTTGAGGGAAGGTTATATCACCCTATACAAGGACCGTAACTGCACAGAGATTTATGAGTGGGGCTCTGCAGACAGGAAGTAAGATCTAACCATTTACTCCCCTCCGGATAACTAAATAGGTTGAAATGCCTTTAGCTTGAACGAAAACCTATCTTGTACGTAATGAAAACTCAAAAATAAAAAGGAGAATTAATTATGAAAATGAAAAAAAGCTTTTTACTAACCTTAATTGTATTGACTCTTAGTTTGATTCTTACTGCTTGTGGTGGCAGTGAACCAAAACAAGCTGCTACCGAAAAGGAAGGTATTGTTACTGGTTTATTGGATAAAAACATTTTAGAATCAGATGCCCGTGATTATTGGTTAAAGAATAATGAAGATGAGTCAGTTACTAATAAGGTGGAATATAAACAATATGCTTCCCTCAATACAATGCTTATGGAATTAAAGGCAGGAAAAATAGATGTTTTGGAAATCCCTGATAGCGTGGCTAATTATATACTTGCACAAGATGATAGTTTGCTTCATTGGGAAGGGAAAGCGACCCAGCATTATCATATGGCTGCTCGTTCAGAGGATAAAGCCTTAACAGATGAGATTAGCATGGCTATTGATGAATTGAAGGCAGATGGAACCATTGAATCCTTGGTAAAGGAATATATCACAGATGCAAAAGGTGACCCTAGTTTAAAGGAATTGACTAATAAAGATGGTAAAGAGAAACATATTGTGGCTGTTACAGGAGACCTACCACCTATGGATTATGTTTCTGCTGATGGTACCCCTTCAGGTTTTAATGTGGCACTTTTAAATGCGATTAGTGAAAAGACTGACTGCACTTTTGAAATCGTACAAATGGAAGCTTCTGCTCGCTTGTCTGCTCTTGAAGGCAAAAAAATTGATTTGATTTTCTGGATAGGATGCTATGACAATGAAAATTTTGAGCCAAGTATGAAGGGAGTAAGCCTTACTACATCATTCTATGACGAGGCTGTATGCCGTATAAGCGGTTCACAAGATGTTATGGAAAAAGCAAAAGCTATATATCAAGATAAGTAAAAAAGCATATTTCTAACCCTATAGGAGTGAAGATACCCCCACTTTTTAAAGTGGAGGGTATTTACACTTAATTTGGTTATAGAAAGCAGGTGGTTAAATGGAAATTGGTGATATTTTTTATAAAACTTTGATTGAGGGCAAGTCTTATTTTACTGTTCTAAAGGGCTTATGGGTAACAGTTGAAATTTCTGTGCTCTCAATTTTGATTGGCACAGTACTGGGGGCATTAATTTGCGGAGCCAGAATGCAGAAAAATGCTCTGGTGCGAGGGTTGGCAACAGCCTATATAGCTGTTCTTCGTGGTAGTCCGGTTTTGCTCCTTCTAATGCTTATGTACTATGTGGTCTTTGCCCGAAGCAGTCTGTCCGCGACCCTTATAGCGGTAGTGGCCTTCTCCCTTAATGTGTCGGCGCATACGGCAGAGAGTTTCCGTGCAGCACTTTTGGCCACAGATAAAATGCAGGCAGAGGCAGCTAGGACCCTAGGATTTTCGAAGTGGGAGGCCTTTAAGCTCATATCCCTGCCCCAGGCTATAAAAATAGCTGAGCCTACCTATCAATCAACTATAGTGAATCTGATTCAGTGGACCAGTGTAGTTGGCTATGTCACCATCACTGACCTGACCCGGGTAATCAACAATATTAGCAGCCGTACTATGCAACCACTCTTTATGATCTTGGTGGGAATGCTTTTGTATTTGGCTCTGGCTTATATTTCCTATGGTCTGTTTTCTCTTTTTAATAGACTATCCAACTACAAGGGCAAGAGGAGGGGAGCACAATGAGTTTGATTCGAGTAGAGAATTTATCAAAGTCCTTTGGCTCTCTTGAAGTTTTAAAGAATGTAAACCTTAATGTAGAGGAAGGCGAGAGAATCGTAATTATTGGTGGATCCGGCTGTGGTAAAAGTGTACTTCTTCGCTGCCTTGATCTTTTGGAAAAGCCGAATAAGGGGAAGATATTTATTGGTGAGGATGAAATCACATCAAAGGAAGCAGATGTAAATCGCATCCGAAGAAGGATGGGAATGGTCTATCAGGGCTTTCATCTTTTTGAGCATATGGATGTGCTTTCTAACATTACCCTAGCACCTATAAGGCTTGGGGGGCTATCCCGCCCAGAAGCTGAGAAAAAAGCCATAGACCTTCTAAAGACAGTGGGTTTGGAAAGCAAAAAATATGAGATGCCTGCAATTCTTTCAGGTGGGCAGAAGCAGAGGGTAGCCATAGCTAGATGTCTTGCCATGGAGCCTCAAATAATGCTTTTTGATGAGCCTACCTCTGCTCTTGACCCTACGATGGTGGGAGAGGTGCTGGCAACTATGAGGATGCTTGCCAAGCAAGGCATGACAATGATTATTGTGACCCACGAAATGGCCTTTGCAAGAGAGGTAGGTACCCGAATACTCTACCTGGATGAAAAGGGTATTTATGAGGAAGGTAGTCCTGAAGAAATTTTCGACAATCCTCAAAAGGAAAAGACCAAGGCCTTTATCAGAAAACTAAAATACTTTTCTCAGCATATTGATCGGAATGATTTTGATTTGATGCAGTTACAAGGAGGTATACAGGGATTTGCGGACCGCTATGGGATTGGGGGGAAGACCATAGGTCGTCTACAACTCTGTACTGAGGAGCTAATTTATGAAATGCTGTCTGGGGCTGTCCCAGAGGGTGGAGAAGTGGATGCGGAAATACAGATTAGCTTCAGCCAAGCAGATAAATCCATACTATTGTACCTTTATTGCAAAGGCAATCAGTATGACCCATTTAGCTCGATTGATGATAACGATGAAAGCCATTTGGGTGTGACCATTCTAAAGAACATGGCAAGTGAGATATCTGTGGATTTTAAGGATGGAAAGAATCAAATCACCATAAAGCTTTAAAAAGTCTCTCATCATAATGGTGGGGGATACTTTTCTATATTGAATCTAAATCTAACAAAAGTTAGAATAGTTTTAACAATATTTAAATCCACAAAAAGGAAGGTGTCGCCATGATACAGATACTAAAACGCCTAGGTGCCATGACCATGGCCCTGATTATTTTGGCAGGCCTACTTACAGGCTGTGTCCCAGATAAAAAAACAGCTTCAGAAGACTCTGAGCTTGCACGTATTCCTGTTGAGACTTCAAGGCTTGGAGTTATGGTAGGTTCTACAAACTCAGTCTATGCTGAAAAGAACTATCCAAATGCGGATATACAAAGCTTTAAGAATTATGTGGATTCAACGGCTGCTCTTGATGCTGGGAAGCTAGATTATTGTATGATGGACTTTACAAGTGCACTGCGATTTATTCGCAGCAATAAAAATCTAAAAATTGTTTCTGATCCACTAACAGATGAAATGGTATGTCTTGGAATCAGTAAAGACCAGCCTGACCTTGCTAAAAAGGTTAATGAGGTGGTAGACAAGTATATAGCTGATGGCACCATGGGGGAAATAATTTCTCATTGGATAAAGCCTGACGGAAGCGATTATGAGCTAGTAGAAGTTCAAAAGCTTAGTGATGCTCCTAAAATCAGAGTGGCAATCATACCTTCTAGAGAGCCTACTACCTTTATAATGAACGACCAATTTGTAGGAATGGATATAGAGTTAATCGACCGTGTCTTATATGAGCTTGGGTATCAAGCAGAATATCTTGAAATGGATCTAGCTGGTATTTTAGCCTCTGTGGAGAGCGGAAAAGCAGATATGACTCAAGGCTTGTATAGCACACCAGAGCGTGCAGAAAAGTTATTTTTTTCCAGTCCATATTTTGCTAATCCACAAGTTTTAATAGCTAAAAGTGAAAGCACTGAAGAAGTTGACTTCTGGGATGGACTAAAGTCTAGCTTTACAAGGACCTTTGTTACTGAAAACCGTTGGAAGATGGTAGCGAATGGTCTTATGATTACCGTACTTATTTCTATTTTTTCAGGGATTCTTGGATCCGTTATAGGTTTTTTAATCTGTATGCTTCGCCGAAGTAAAAAGGCTATATATTTTGTACCTGCAGCCACATTTATACGCCTTATTCAAGGTACTCCTATTGTTGTACTTTTGATGATTTTGTACTATATAATCTTTGGAAAGGTTGATATTTCTGCTGTTATTGTAGCAATTATCGGGTTTTCAATAAACTTTGGTGTTTATGCATCTGAGGTAATGCGTACAGGCATAGATGCTGTAGACAAGGGGCAAATAGAGGCAGCTCAGGCTTTGGGCTTCACCCGTACACGAACCTTTTGGAGAATCACCTTCCCACAAGCTGCAAACCACTTTTTACCTGTATTTAAGGGTGAGTTTATCTCTATGGTCAAGATGACCTCCGTAGTTGGATATATAGCTATACAAGATTTGACTATGGTGTCTGATATTATTCGTAGTAGGACTCTGGAAGCCTTTTTCCCTTTAATTGTCACTGCTATTATCTATTTTTTAGTGGCAAATATACTGACTATGATACTTTCCTACTTGGAAAAGAAGCTTGACCCTAAGCGTAGAGTAAGGACTGTGAAAGGAGTTGTGATGAAATGATTTCAATAAAGCATTTGGAAAAAGTATATCCTAACGCAACTCCATTCTTTGACATCAATGTTGAAATAAAAAAGGGTGAAGTTATCTCCATTATTGGGCCTTCAGGCACAGGAAAATCTACCTTGCTAAGGTGTATCAATATGCTGGAGATACCAACAGAAGGGGAGATTATTGTAGATGGTCAATCCATAACAAAGAAGGGTGCAGACATTTCTGCAATCCGACAAAAGATGGGGATGGTTTTTCAATCCTTTAACCTTTTCTCACACCTTACAGTGATTGAGAACATAATGCTGGGACCTGTAGAGCTTTTAAAATTATCAAGGCAAGAAGCCTATGATGACGGAATGCGCCTTTTAGCTATGGTTGGTCTATCAGAGAAGGCATTGAATTACCCTGATGAGTTGTCCGGTGGACAAAAGCAGCGTGTTGCAATTGCTAGGGCACTGGCTATGAAGCCTGAAATCATACTCTTTGATGAGCCTACTTCAGCCCTTGACCCTACTATGGTAAGTGAGGTGCTTGCAGTTATACGCTCCCTATCAAGAGAGGGATTGACTATGATGATAGTTACCCATGAAATGAAATTTGCCAGGGATGTATCAACTCGTGTATTTTATATGGACGAGGGTGGAATCTATGAAGATGGCCCACCTGAGCAAATTTTTGATAATCCACTGAGAGAGAAAACTCGTTCCTTTGTAATGAGACTCAAAACCTTTGAGTATGAAATTACCGTACCTCAATTTGACTTTCCTGGAGTTGCCACTTCCCTTGAAGAATTCGGAAGAAAGCAGATGCTTTCTCAAAAGCAAATCAACAGCTTGCAGTTAATCTTTGAGGAGATATGTGTTGAAACCCTTTTGACGAGAGCTAAAGAGGTAATGCCTATTCATTTTTCTGTTGCAGTTTCAGAGCTGGATGGAAGCTGCGAAGCTAAAATCACATACAATGGAGATGAGTATAATCCTTTTGAATCCGAAAAAGATGAACTATCTATGCTCCTTGTGAAGGGGATGACCCAAGATCAATCTTTTGCATATCTTGATAAAAATACACTAAGCTTTAAACTAAAGTGATCTGCTCTTGATATTTAATTATTATGCTAGCTTTGAAAAGGAGTTCTTCCCTGAGAACTCCTTCAAATTATCGTTCACTGCTCTTAGGAGGGATATTATGGATATGGTATTTAAATCAGAAACTTCAAATTTAGAGTTCAAAAGAGAATTCACAAAAAACATCTTAAAAACCGTATCAGCCTATGCAAATTATCATGATGGGGAAATAATAGTTGGGATTGATGATGACCTTAATATCGTAGGTGTTAGTGATGTCCATGATTTAAAATCGAAGTTGGAAAACTCAATAAATGATTCAATTTCTCCTAAACCTCTTTATGAGATTACTGAAAAAGTATTTAATGATAAAACTGTTGTTATTCTAAAGGTTTACCATGGTCAAAAAACTCCATATTTATATGATAATAAAGCCTATAAAAGAATGGGTACTTCTACAATTGTGGTTGATAAGGAAGACTATGAGAATCTTTTAATATATGGTAGAAATTAAGAAGAGCAGTTATTGGTAAGATTAATAGATCTATTCTAGGAATAATTAGAGAATATAAGTAGAAAGTTGTGAATTATTTTCTGTTATTATGGAAAATTAATAATATCATAATACAGGAGATGATTAGAATGAGAATTAAGTCAGAAATAATAAACTCTTTAAATGAGCTGTTGCAGGGTGAATATATGGCAGTAGAAAGCTTCAATAATTTTATTTCTAAGCTAGATGATGAAAATGCTATGGAAATATTCAAAGAAGTTCAGACAAAGCATAGAGACAACATAGCAATATTGGCAGATCATATTCAAAGCATGGGAGGAAAGCCAGATGAAAACCTAGGTTTTAAAGGTAAGATGGCAGAGCTTAAGTTGAATATGAAATTGGATTTTAAGGACACAAATGAGGTAATAGAAAAAGCCATAGAAGGGGAGACAGGTGGCGTGAATATGGCAGAAAAGCTGTTACGAGGAACCTTGGATGAAGAATCTCGCACTCTAGCTGAACTTGTATTGGATAATGATAGATACTCCATAAATAAATTAAAGAATATTAAAAGGTATGAATCCTAAACATATGAAGCCTAAGATTAAATAATAATCTTAGGCTTCGCTTTTCAACACTATCGAGTAGATAATTAGAAATAAATCAATCCATCTTTAATTTGTTTAATAATCCCCTAAAACTTGTAGGTTATATTTCTAAGTGATACAATAACCTTAAATAATTACTACTATGGTGAAAAATATGGAACTAAAAAAGCAATTAGAAGATAGAATTATAGAGATGGAGCAAGTGTCAAAAGCATTTAATATAGAGCAATTTGACATTTATTTTCTAGGTGGATCTGCTTGTATATTAGGTGGATATACTGATAGAGCAACCAGGGATTTTGATTTTGTAGATCTGGATTATCCATCAAAACTAGGGAAAGTATTTGTGCATCTTAGGGATTTTGATATGCTGGAATATAATAGCACTATATTATCTCCACAATATAAGGATAGGGCTAGAAAATTAAATCAATTTACCTATCTGAATGTATATATACTTTCTGCAGAGGATATAATTGTCAGCAAAATAATAAGGCTAGAAGATAAGGATGTTCAGGATATTGATGAGCTGATTAAAATTGCTGATAAAAACAAGATAAGATGTATAATAAATGAAGTTTTAGACAGAGATGATTTGTATGATAGTAAGAAAGCTGAGTTTATCAAAAAGTTAAAGTTATTTAAGGAGAGATACCATGTATAGAATTGTATGTGAAAGCTATGAAAACTTCAATAAAGATTTTCTCCCTAATAACACTGACAACTATCGCTATAAGATTATGGAGCCATTTAAATTGATTACTGATCTTGATATATACGAGAGAGAATCTAAAAATGGAACCTTAGACTATAAGAAGATCGAGCATTTTGTTTTTCTTGCAAAGCAGGATATAGATAAATATCCAAACATTAAGTCTTTCCTTTGGAGTCTTGAATCTAGAGGGATAATGGGTGCCAACTATGGAGTATTGGAAAACATAGAATATCAAGAAATGATGAAAATTCTCAATATGTTTTTAAAATTGAGTTATTGGAACTAAATAATTTTAGATAAGAATTCTCCCACTTGTAAATGAAATAAAAGTGTAGATGTATACAAGTAGTGCCTCTTAATTAATTTAAGAGGTCTTTTTGTATTTCAAACTAGGACTATATATAGTATTATTTAAGCAAGTGGATATGGTGTTTTGTTTATCCCAAAATTAGCAATACTCCTTAACAAGGAGACTATTTCAACGGAGGAATTAATTTGTTTATTAATCAAAAGCTTTTAAAACCAATAGAGGAAACTAAATATTTGACGGCTGAAAATGCTTGGAGATATAGGACCATACTTAGGTTTTTTTATCTCCAATATGAAAAGATGAAGTATTGGATGTATAAGGAGGAAGTATTTGATGAGTTGAAATTACATATGGAGTTTTCTAACTATACTATAGATAATTTAAAGCAGGATTTAGATGTGTTGGTATCTTGGAAGAACCTTACCCCCATACAAGATACATCTAAGGTGTCTACAGTTGAAGAATTTAAGAATAAACAATTTAGATACCAGCTTTCTGAATACTCCGTAGAAATAGAGAGGATGACCATAAAGCTTGAGAATCTCTTTGTTGAAAATGCATCCCTTGAGCCTTCCCTCTTGGAAAGACTCAAAGAAGAGGTCCAAAAGTTCTCCAGGATGACTCATGAGGATGAAAAAACAGTTGGTTCTTGGTGGAGGGACTTAAATGACGATTTTAGAAGACTAAATCAAAACTATCAGGATTATATTGGAGACTTCCATAGTCTAAGGGCTGAGGAAATGATGAAGACTAGGGAGTTTTTAGTCTATAAGG
>CAZAJU010000030.1:0-23602 GCA_964485455.1 uncultured Tissierella sp. | reverse complement strand
AAATACACCTTTAAGCTGTGAGAAAACTTCTGCAAAAGGTGTAAATACTTTTCAATCCTTATAAAGGTCTATTTTTAATATCTACTCTCTAACAAATCCCATAGGTAACTTGTGCTAATCAAATCGATATCTGTTTTATCTTCTAAAGTGTTGAAGGCTACCTCCCTATATTCATCTTCCTTCTTTTTTTTCTCAAAATCACTAAGTGTAAATCTATTAACTTGATTACTGATTTTATTCTGTAATCTATCCACCAAGAACTCTATAAATCCTTCAAAATTATCCGCTTTACTCTCAGGTACTGTATCAAATAATATCTTAAAAAATAAATTCCACTTAAAATCCTTATTAATTACATTGAGTATTATTTTCCCAAGTCTTTCTGTTGTTTCATCTCTAAAACATAACTCTCTATCAAATTCTATATAATTATCGAAGATTATATCATCAATTACTACTTCATTTAGCCGGTTGACAATCTTGATAAAATTGTCACTATAACGTTGTGAATCCTCGTCTCCTGACTTTTTGAAAATATAATCTACTATTACATCCGTAGACTTTTTAAAATCCACAACAAATCCAAGCTCTTGTTTGACTTTTACTATGTAGATATCATGTATCATCTTGGATAAAAGTGACTTAAGCTGCTCTTTTTTAGAATCTTTATTGCTAGCATCCATTTCATTTAGATGATTATACACTAGCATTAGTTGTCTATCTATCATACCCAAATTATCTTTGATAGATGACATGATATCCCTGAAGAAGTCTTCAGTAATCATATAATTGAAATTCTTGTACAATACTCTATGGTCTATATCCCCCCAGAATACATTTACCATAGATTTTATTTGGAGTTCAAAGTTTACTACTACGTCTCCTTTACTATATTTACCATCTATCTTGTAGATTTCAAAACCATTTTTCTGAATCTGAGGTTGTTTCTCATCTAACTTAAGCATTATGCTAGAATTTAGAGGGTTTGAATAATATCCATTATTCTCAGGGAATTTGAACAGTTCAACTATATCATCATAAATCTTTTTCTCATCACAAATAAATCTGCACTCTATTCTAAATCCAATTAAATCAGATAGATTGTCAACAAGCTCTTCAGGTGAACTATAAGTAAGATACATATTATGTCTCAGAATTTTCTCTCTTAGGCTATCCGGTGATTTAATCCTATAGTTAACGTTTAAAAAGTGGTCGTTGATAAAAAAACTATTTGTAAAGAATTTTTCTAATTCACCAGCAACTCTATCCAAAACATCATAGCTATTTTCTATTATTTTTAAAGTTTCTTCAATAAACCTAAACAATTCTAATTTCACCTTAGTACCCCCTATAAAGTAAAACGTATTCATAAATAAATTATATCATATATAGTCTAAAAATGAACTCAGTAACCGCTATAAAAATAGATATATACCAGAAAAAATTAAGAGATTTAACCCTTTAAGTTGGCGAATAAGATGTAAAAAGGCTGTTTGCTAATTTTAGCACACAGCCTAAAAATATTAATAATTTAGTTCTAGTCTTCAAGTTTCTTAAAAAGGTTTTTAAGCTCAGGATATATACTGTGGTATATATTATACTTACTATTATAGATTTCAACCCTACTAGGATTTGGTTGGAAAGTTTCAGTAACACCTATAAACTTATTACATGCTTCATCTAGATTATCAAACAATCCATATCCTACTGTGGCAAGTATTGCTGCACCATATGCTGGACCATCATCAGAGTTTACTTTTTTCACCTTTATATTTAAGATATCAGAAATCATTTGACACCACAAATGATTTCTAGCACCTCCACCATTTATGGTTACTTCTTTTACTGCTATACCCATATCCTTCATGATTTCAAAGCTATCTCTCAAGGAATATCCAACTCCCTCTAAAACAGCCCTAGTCATACTGCATCTATTTGTACTCATATCCATCCCTATAAAGGTTCCACGAGCGCTTGCATCATTATGCGGTGTTCTCTCTCCCATAAGATATGGAAGAAAATAAATTTTCTCATCTATTTGGGATTCTTTTACCTCATCAAGCAATCCATCATAATCAGTAGAATTATTAATATTTTCTACCCACCACTTTAGAGATGCTGCTGCTGCTAAAGTTACTCCCATAACATGATACTTTCCATTTGCATTACAAAAGGAATGCAATCTATTATTATCATCCATTAAAAATTCATCAGTATTTGCAAATACTACCCCAGAAGTTCCAAGAGATATAGAGCACGAGTTTAGACCTACTATTCCTCCACCAATTGCTGCTACTGCTTGGTCTCCTCCGCCTACGATTATCTTCACATCTTCACCTAGCTCAAGTTGTTCAGCAACTTCCTTTTTCAAGGTTCCAACAAAATCATAGGATTCATGGAGATAAGGTAGTTGATTCTTAGTTATGCCAAGGATTTCGCACATATCTTCCGACCATTTTCTATTTTTTACGTCTAAAATCAAAGTTCCTGATGCATCAGACATATCAGTTACAAATTGATTAGTCATCTTATATACAAGGTAATCCTTTGGCAGCATAATTTTATTTATCTTATTAAAATTTTCAGGCTCATTTTCTTTTAGCCATAAAATTTTCGGAGCAGTAAACCCTGCAAGTGCCATATTACCGGTCCAAGCCGAAATTTTCTCTCTACCAATTACTTCATTTAAATAGGCACACTCTTTCTCCGTTCTCTGGTCATTCCATAAAATAGCCGGTCTAATTACTGCATCAGATTTATCAAGTACAACTAGTCCGTGCATCTGACCACTAAAACTTATAGCTTTAACTTGGGATCTATCTATTCCAGTTAATAGTTCTTTTAAACCTGATATAGACTGATTCCACCAATCTTCAGGCTGTTGTTCTGACCATAAAGGCTTTGGAAAGTATATGGGATAATCCTTACTTAAGGAGCTAACCACCTGTCCTGTTTCATCTATAGATATGATTTTTACGGAGCTTGTTCCTATATCAACGCCAATAAAGTACATCTTTATACCTTCTCTCAATTATTCTACATTCTTATTACAGCCTTGATAACTTCACTGGCATTAGCTGCAGAATAATCAAAGGCTTCTTTAGTTTGTTCAAAATTGAATTCGTGGCTTACTACTGATTTAATATCTATAGCTCCACTAGCAATTGCATTTATTGCAACAGGATAAAGATTTCTATAACGGAATACGGTTTTAATCTCTCCTTCTTTGCCCATTAGCTTAGCAAAATTAAATTCTATATTATCCACTGGTGCCATTCCCACAAGAACTATTGTACCGCCTGTCTTTAAGGCCTCAACCGTCTGTTTAACAGTAGGCACAGCTCCTGCAGTTTCTATAACCACATCAGCGCCCTTATTGTTGGTAAGTTCCATTATTTTTTCAATAGCATTTACTTCCCTTGCATTTATAGTATGAGTAGCACCAAGTTCCTTAGCTTTTTCTAGTCTTTTTTCCATAAGATCTACTACTATTATATTTGACGCACCTCTTGCTTTACTTGATAGCACAGTAGAAAGACCAATGCAACCAGTACCAAAAATAACTACAGTATCTCCTAGTTTTACATTGCCCTGAGCAGTAGCATGCAATCCTACAGATAATGGCTCTACAAGAGCTCCTTCAACATTAGATACGTTATCTGGTAGTTTGAAGCACATATCCTCAGGGTGAGCTACATAATTTACAAAAACTCCATGATAAGGAGGTGTTGCAAAAAACTGTACATCTGGACAAAGATTGTATCTACCGGACTTACAGAATTCACATTTGCCACAAGTAACACCTGGCTCCATTGCAACTCTGTCTCCTACCTTTAATGATGTCACTTCACTACCAACTTCTACTACTTCACCAGCAGCTTCGTGTCCAAGAATAAAATCGCCTTCTACTACAAAATCACCAATTTTTCCATGTTGATAATAATGCATATCTGAACCACATATTCCTACTGCGTCAACCTTAACAAGTACATCTTTTGCTTTTAATTCAGGCATTGGTAGATCCTTCCATACCATATTGTTTGTACCTGACATGAAAATTCCTTTGTTTTCCATTAATAATCCTCCTTTTAAAAGTAGTGCGTAAATATATGATTTACGCACTATCCATGATATCTCTCCCCTTGGATATTAGAAGCAAATAATCACATTTGCATCACACCATCCCACGATTAAGTTCGTTTATTATTGGGGAATATTTTATCTAATTATTTTATAGCTCCTGCTTTCTTATGCATTTCGATATATTGATCAACATTTTCTTTTGTAATTAATGGACAATCAATATCAGTATCTATTTGAGTTTGTTCTCCAGTTAATAATTTATGGCTTGTATCAAGTAATAATGTTGCTAGATCATAAGCACTTTGAAGACTTGTTGCAGTCATTTTACCTTCTTTAATTAATAAAGCTGATTCTGCAGTACCATCTACGCCATAAGCTAGAATATTGCTGAACTTTGGATTGTCTTTAACTACTTCAAGAGCTCCTGCAGCCATGTTATCATTCATAGAAATGATAGCATCTATTTGATCATTTGCTTGTACCCAAGTTTCCATATAGTTCATTGCTTCATCTTTATTCCAGTTAGCAATTTCTTCACCTACGATAGTTACATCAGGTCTCTTAACAAAAAATTCTTCTTCCCAAGCTTTTCTTCTTTCATCTGCATGGAAGTTTCCTGGAGGTCCTTGTAACACTACAACTTTTGCATTTTGAGGTATTTGCTCTATAGCAAGGTCACAGTTTACTTTTGCTTGTAAATATGGGTCAGCATCTACTGATGAAGCACCTTCAATTCCAGATATACGAGAATTTGTTGTGATAGCTATGATACCAGCTTGTACAATTTTTTCAACATATGGTCTTTGTGATTCTCCGTTGTTAGGTTGTACGATTATTGCATCGTAACCATTTGTTATTGCATTTTCAATCAATCCATTTTGGATATCATCTGAAGCCTGACCATCGAATACATCAAGTTGAATATCATCATATTTAGCTGCTTCTTCTATTACTGCATTTGCTAGCCAAGCTGCAAATGAATCTGCTTGTGCACGAGCTATGTAAGCTACTTTATACTTACCTTCGCCTTCACCCTCAGTTTTAGTTTCTCCTCCGCCTGTAGCTGGTGCACTTGGTTTAGCGCATCCTACTAATGATAAAACAAGTAATACAGATGCTAATATTAGTGATAACTTCTTTTTCATTTTTTACCCTCCTAGACTTTTTTTATAAAAAATAGCGATGCTATTTTATACAGAATAAAATTACTTCTTTCCTTTTCTATTCTTTGACCAAATATCATATATAACGGCTAATGCAATTGTTGCTCCTCTTACTACCTGTTGTAAATATGAGTGAACTCCTATCATAACCATTATATTGTCCAGAAATCCTACTATAAAAGCACCAGCAACTGTACCCATAGCAGTACCTACTCCACCTGAAAAACTAGTTCCTCCAATAACTGCTGCTGTTAATGCCTTAGTCTCATAACCTTGAGCTCCATTTGGCATACCACCATTAACACGTGCCATAAATATAATACCAGCAATACCAACTAATATACCATTTATTAAAAACGCCTTCATTTTTTGTCTATTAACATTTATTCCAGAAGCATTTGCTGCTTCTTCATTTCCACCAATTGCATATACGCTTCTTCCAAATATGGTGTGGTTCAAAAGGTAAGCCGTAGCAATCAAAGTAATGATTAAGAATATTATTGGGTTGGGAATACCAAAGGTTTCACCTTGCCCAAATATTACATAGTCACCTATCTGATAAATATTCTGTCCATTGGTATATAGAAGTGAAAGACCTCTAGCCATTGTGGACATTGCTAATGTAGCAATAAAAGCCGGCATATTGAATTTTGTTACCATAATTCCATTTATCAAATTACAAATAACACTTACAACAATTGCAACTGCAAATGATAATAACATGGAGCCTGTACTTACATAAGTTGAAACTGACATTACACCTGCTAAAGCCAGTACAGATCCTGATGATAAGTCAAGCATTCCTGAAATGATTAGAATTGTCTGTCCAAATCCTAATATTGTACCTACTGATATCTGATTTGCTACATTCTTTAAGTTAGTAGGAGTAATAAAATTCTCATTTGCTGCCCAGCTTAGTAAAAATAATACTACCAGTACTAAATAAATACCATATTTATTTCCTATATTTAATAAGGAACCCTTCTTTTTAGTTGCTTCCATTATTTTCCCCCCTACTTAATTTTGCAGCAGTTGCATATTCCATTATTTTTTCCTGAGTAAATTGGTCTCTAGTTAACATTCCTTGTATCTTACCTTTAGCCATAACGTAAATCCTATCGCACATTCCTATTAATTCAGGTAGTTCAGAAGACACCATAATTAAACCTTTATTCTCTTTAGCAAACTCAACCATTAGCTTATAGATTTCATATTTTGCACCTACATCTATTCCTCGAGTAGGTTCGTCCATTATTAAAATATCAGGATTTTTAACCATCCATTTGGATAAAACCACTTTTTGCTGATTTCCCCCACTAAGTGAAGAAATCTTAGTTTCAATATTAGGTGCTTTTACGTTCATCTTTTTGCAATACTCTGACACAGTTTTAACTTCTTCATCTTTATGTAATCTACCTTTATAAATAAACTGTTTCAGTGATGCAATGGAAACATTCTCTTTTATACTTCTAACTGGAATGATACCAAATCTTCTTCTATCCTCAGAAAGCATAACCATCTTGTTTTTTATACTATCAGATGTATTCTTAATGACAATTTGATTACCTCTAATTTTCACAGTTCCACTATCATAGGAATCCAACCCAAATAGAGCTCTCATGACTTCAGTTCTTCCAGCACCCATTAAACCAGCAAATCCAACTATTTCACCTTCTCTAAGGTCAAAGCTAACATCTTCAAACTTGCGATGACTGGATAAACTTTCTACCTCTAATACTTTATCACCGATTTGTAATGTTTCCTTAGGATAAGTTTCATCCATCTTTCTACCAACCATCTGAGCTATGACAGTATCCATATCATATTCACCAACAGGTCTAGAGTCAACTACAGTTCCATCCCTAAATACGGTGATTTCATCTGTTATTCTAAATATTTCGTCCATCTTATGTGATATGTATACTATAGCTGTACCTCTATCTCTTAGCTCATTTATCTTTTTGAATAAAACCTCTACTTCTCTCTGTGTTATTGCTGAGGTAGGTTCATCCATTATAATTACTTCCGAGTTATAAGAAATCGCCTTTAGAATTTCTAGCATCTGTATGTCTGAAACTGATAAATCTTTAAGCTTAGTTTGTGGATCATAGCTAAGACCCTCATTTTCCAAAAGCTCAACAGTCTTATTTCTTATAGCCTTCCAGTCTATCGTCTTATACTTAGTCGTTGGCCAGTTCCCAACGAAAAGACTCTCTTCAATAGTAAGCTCAGGCATATAATTTAGTTCTTGAAATATCATTGAAATCCCAAGATTTCTTGCTTCAATAGGATTATTAATATGTACTTCTTTTCCATCGATGTAAATACTTCCTGAATCAGGTTTATAAATTCCATTGATAATCTTCATCAATGTTGATTTACCTGCTCCATTTTCTCCACAAATAGTATGTACGGTTCCTTTTTTAATACTGAAACTTATATTGTCTAATGCTTTTACACCTGGAAAGGATTTATTAATATTTACAACTTTCAACTTAATATGATCTTCCATACGTATTTTCCTTTCTATATCTAATTAGGTACTTTTATTGTAATGTCGTATTTCTTTGTACCAGACTAGTCTTAATAAGATAATCTTTAACTTCTACCTCTTCACCTTGTATCATTTTGTATAATAACTCAGCAGCTAGTTTTCCCAACTCATTAAGAGGCTGATTTATAGTTGTTAATGTAGGATATAGTAACTCCCCGATGAAGCTGTTATCGAATCCAATTACTTGAATTTGCTCAGGAATAAGAATTTTTTTCTCATGTAAATGCTTCATTACCATTGCAGCTGCTATATCATTAAATACAAAGATTCCATCGTAATCTTCAAAGCTTAAGTGATTTAATTTCTCTTCCAACATATATACATGAAAGTCATATTGAAATTTGAATATATCTACATTAATAGAAAAATCCCTTGCTGCATCTATAAAGCCTTGATACCTTTGTTCTGTGGCTTCAAATTTTTCCGGTCCTTTTATATGAAGTAATTTCCTACAGCCTTTTTCATAAAGGTGTTTAAATGCCAATCTCCCACCACTATAGTTATCTGATGAAACAGTTATGATACCAGGTAGTATGTGGTTTTCGAAGGATACTACGGGTATATCCAACTCTTCATATTCCTCATTGCATTGGCTTCTAGAAGCTATAATACCTGCAACTCTATGACTTTTAAGTTCCTCTAAATATTTAATTTCCTTATCTCTAGAGTCATCTGTATTGCATAAAAAAATAGTATAACCATGACTGTTAAAATACTCCTCTATTATAGCAGCAAGCTGATTAAAGAATGGGTTAGCTATATTTGGTATCATTAGTCCTATAGTCTTTGAGCTCTTTGAAAAGATTGCACGAGCTAATGCATTTGGAGTATATCCAGACTCATCAATTATCTTTTGAATCTTAAGTCTGTTTTCATCACTAACATATCCCGTCTTATTTATGTATCTTGAAACTGTAGCTATTCCTACTCCTGCTTTTTTTGCAATTTCTCTTATATTTGTCATGAAATCACTCTGTTTCTTATGGAACATGTTCCATATATTTATAAATATTATATACTAGTATCATATAACTGTCAACAACGTTTTCCTAATTAGTATATAATAATTTACGATATATGTCGTATTATTTCGACAAAATTGAAAAAGTTAGTGTGATTCACACTAACTTTTTTCACCTAGCTACACCATATAGTCAGTATTCGCTAATTTAAGATATAATTATAACTACTGTCCTACCATTTGTATATCGTATTGACTCCTTAACTCATGGATTCTTTCCATATACTTTTGTTGTCTTTTTTCTTGTAATACTCGTTCGCTTATTTGATCTCTAACTTCTTCTAATGTACTTACTGATTCGGGAGTTTTCTTTGTTACTTTGATAATATGGTATCCGAACTGAGTCTTTACTGGTCCTGAAAGTTGTCCTTCTCCCATTTGGAAAGCTGCTTCTTCAAATTCTGGTACCATCTGACCCTTACCAAATTCTCCAAGATTTCCACCTTGTTCCTTTGATGGGCATGATGAGTAGTTCTTTGCAGCTTCTTCAAAGGTTAAACCTCCATTTAATTCTGCTATTATATCATTCGCTTTTTTCTCATCATCTACAAGAATATGACTTGCTTGTACTTTCTCACCATTAACAAAGGCGTACTTGTTATCCTCATAATGTTTCTTTAGATCATCATCATTTACAGTAACATCTGAAATTATTTTATCTACTGAATAGTCCTTTAATAGATTTATCTTATGTCTTTCAAGTAAGTCTTGGAACTTTCCTTCTGCTTCAAGATTTTGTTTAACTGCATCAAGGTACAAAACTTCTTGATTAACTAATTCTTCAATGATTTTCTTAATTCCTTCCGGAGATTGGAACTGCATAGCCACTTGTGGACCAATGTCGTTTAGGAATTTTAATACGTCACTTCTTGATATTTCTTTTCCATTTACAATAGCAACTATTTGATTTTCGCTCATAATCAACCTCTTTTCATTTTATTTCCGATTAAGATGAAATAAACCGGGACTCCTCTTAGTCTAACATAGTTTTGGGCAAAAGAAAACCTCTTAGAATTATCTAAGAGGTGAATAGTCGTTTAATTATAATACTACGATGTTCTCAGCTTGAAGACCTTTTTGTCCTTCAACTACGTTGAATTCTACTTCTTGGCCTTCTTCTAAAGTTTTGAAACCATCTTTTTGAATTTGTGAGAAGTGAGCGAATACATCGTTTCCTTCTTCAGTTGTAATAAATCCGAATCCTTTTTCTGCGTTAAACCATTTAACTGTACCTTTCATTGCATATACCTCCAAAATTTATTTCTTTAATTCGCGTAATTCCTAACAATAAATTTCGTTACTATATGCTCTATCTGTAAAACTAAGTTTATTGTTGATTTGTTTATTACTACTGAATTAAAGCTACATCCATATTCTAACATCAATTTATATTTATTGCAAGGGGGTTTTTGCTTATTTTCTAAATTGTGTAAATAATTTATTTAGTTAAATTTGATGTTACTTATCTAAATTTTCTGTAATTATTTGAATGTTTTGTTTATCCAATAACAATCTTTAATGAAAACCCTTTATTATTATTTACAAAAGTGTTACAATATATGTATATAATTTTTTTATAGGAGTGATAGAATAATGAATCCAATGATTAGTAAATTTGTAGACTCAAAATTCATGACAGAAGAGCAAGCTCAATATGTTGAAAACGCAATCAATAATAATGAGTCCATCGTAATATCAGGACACAGATCAACTGGCTCTCGTCCTTTCATGGTTACACTTATGGGAGTTGCTAAGAAAGAATACACTAACGTACAAGTAAAAGGTTTTGAAGATTTAGAAGCTGACGTTCAATACCTATTTATTCCTGCACTTGATGGTTTAGATTTCGAACAACTTGTAGGAGAAGCAATTGGTGCTAAAGCTCCATTTATCACATTAAAAGAGCCTGAGCATCCAGTTTCATTAATGAAGGTTATGAAGGAACAATTCAAAAAAGGTAAAGGAATCAACAAAAAGATTCACACTATCGAAGCAAGAAAAGTAGATGGTGTTCCATATGTTGATAAAATTACTGAAATGCATCTTGATGAAAACGGAAAAGTAGTTAAGACTGACCTATAATAATTAAATATTAATATGAAAAAATGGGACATGGATGTATTTATACATCTATGTCCCATCTTAATTTTACCTCCAAACAGTTCTTCCAAAAGCATGAATTTCTTCCCCATTGGTAATCTTGTGAAGAAACGTATTTTCTTCTTCATCTTTCTTAAGAATTGAGGAATAAATCAAACTCCCCTGCTTTACTTCCTTCTTATACATAATATCTAAATCATAAAGCTTATAGTTTTCAGCTACACTATCCGGTACAGCTTCTATAATCCAATTTAAATACTTGACATTGTTAACGTGATTATTGACATCAATATCTGATCTTCTAACATTGAATTCAAGACCATCTTCAGTATCAAATCCCTTTCTAAAATCATAAAAATCAACTAAGAGTTTATCCTTACACTCTCCATAAATTTTGCCTACTTCCTCAGGAACCCTTACAGGTTTACCCTTATTCAAGTCTAGAAATACCCATTGGGTGCTACCATTGAATATAATTTCACCTTGATTATCATAAACTACAAATTCTCTAGTTGCAAAGAACTTATCTATTCCTGAACTCCAGGTCTCTACTATAATTTCATCCATGACTCTAGGGTGTTTAAAGAACCTAGCTCTCCATCTATTGAGCATCCAACAATAATTATATTTTCTAAGAGCATCTATCCCCGCCCCTATGGAATCGCTATGTAGTGAAGATGTCTCTCCTAAATATGCAAGGAGATTTTCTGGCCTTAAATATCCGTTCTTATCACCATCATAATATGGAATTATAAATTTCTTAGTAAATTTTGGCATAAATATTCCTCCCTGTTAGATGTATTATAACAGAAGCATTGTAAATTGTGAATTAAACATGGGTATAATTTATTGTAAGATATATTATAATAAGCTATCCCAAGGAGGTAATATAATGGCAGAAGGTTATAGATTACTTATAGGTAAGGGCGAAGTAAATACTGAGCTATTATCCAATATGGCAAATAGACACGGATTAATAGCTGGAGCTACAGGCACAGGTAAAACAGTTACACTAAAAGTAATGGCTGAACATTTTAGCTCAATCGGTGTCCCTGTATTTATGGCTGATGTGAAAGGTGACTTAGCAAGTATATCAGAACCAGGGGAGACTAATGAAAAACTTGAGAATAGGATATCCAGCCTTGGATTAGAGAACTTTTCATTTCAAGGCTATCCTACTAGATTATGGGATGTTTTTGGTAAGCTAGGCAGTCCAATAAGAACCACTATAACAGAAATGGGTCCACTTTTATTATCAAGACTAATGGGATTAAACGATACACAAGAAGGAGTACTCTCAATAACATTTAGACTTGCCGATGATATGGGGCTATTATTGATAGATTTAAAGGATTTAAGGTCAATGCTACAATATGTAGGTGAGAATGCAAAGGATATAACACTTGAGTACGGAAATGTTTCAAAACAATCCATAGGTGCTATCCAAAGAGCTCTTCTGAGACTTGAGGACCAAGGAGGAAATATGTTCTTCGGTGAGCCTGCTCTAGATATTATGGACTTCTTAGATATTGATTCAAACGGAAAGGGATATGTAAATATTCTTGCTTCCCAGGAGCTATTCAATTCTCCTACCCTATATTCTACCTTCCTTTTATGGATGCTTTCAGAACTTTTTGAAGAACTTCCTGAAGTTGGGGACTTGGATAAACCAAAGTTAGTTTTCTTCTTTGATGAAGCACATTTATTATTTGATGGGGCTCCTAAGATTTTAATGGAAAAAATCGAACAGGTTGTAAGACTGATTCGTTCAAAGGGAGTTGGAGTATACTTTATCACACAAAACCCTATCGATATTCCAGATAAGGTATTAGGCCAGCTAGGCAATAGGGTACAGCACGCCCTAAGAGCCTATACTCCAAGGGATGAAAAAGCTGTAAAATCAGCTGCTGAAACCTTTAGACAGAATCCTAATTTTAAGGTTCAGGATGTAATTACGGAGCTTAGAACTGGAGAAGCCCTTGTATCCTTTTTAGATGAAGAAGGTAGGCCATCTGTAGTTGAAAAGGCGATTATATGTCCTCCTCATAGTGCATTTGGAACTATTTCCGAGGAAAAGAGAAATTATCTAATAAACTCCTCTTCCCTATTCCAAAAATACCATATGCCAATAGATAGAGAATCGGCTTATGAACTGCTTCAAAGAAAGTTTGAAGCCAAAATTGAAGCAGAAAATCGATTAGAAGAAGAAAAGCTTAGAGAAAAGGAAGCTAAGGAAGAGGAAAAGGTAAGAATTGCTGAAGAAAAAGCCCTTGAAAAAGAACGCAAAGAATTAGAAAGACAAAAGGCAGCTGAGGAAAAAGCAAGGGAACAGGCATGGAGAAAAAACCCTTTAAATAAAGTGGCTAGATCAACAATGACATCCATTACAGGAAGTATAGGAAGGTCTATTGCCAGAGGCTTATTAGGGACAGCCAAGAAGTTCTTTTAATCTTTTTTCCCTACTACTCTTTATAAATTTTATTTATAGGTGTATAATAATCTATTGAATAAGATTATATTACTGCTATTCTGAGATGGGCAGTATAAGCTTTACAATCAAATGATCTCAGTTAATAGGATGGAGGAAAAATGTTAAGAGAAGTAACTTATGAAGAATTAGAAAAAGGTAGCTTAGACGGAAGCTATCTATTAATAGATGTACGTAGTCCGGGAGAATTCGCTTCAGAAACTATTCCTGGAGCAATTAATATACCTATATTTACAGACGAAGAAAGAGCCCTTATAGGAACAACCTATGTCCAAGACAGCATAGATAATGCAAAACAGCTAGGAGTTGAAGCTATATCTAAAAGGCTACCCGATATATTCAAACAGGTCAATCAACTAGACAAAGAATACAAGAATCTAGTATTCTTTTGTGCTAGAGGCGGTTTTAGAAGCAGATCCCTAGTAGTTCTATTTAAGTCCCTTGGAATTCATGCAATTAGACTTGCAGGTGGATATAAAGGTTATAGAGGATATATAAATGAACACCTTCCAAAAATAGTTTCCGAAGTTCAATTCAAAGTCCTATATGGAAACACTGGCTCTGGCAAGACCGAAGTCCTCAAGGAGCTTGAAAAACTAGGTTATGACGTTCTAGATCTTGAAGGCTGTGCAAACCATAGAGGCTCACTCCTTGGTGGAGTAGGCCTGGGTGAACAAAATAGCCAAAAGATGTTTGAAAGTCTAGTATACCATTCTCTAAAAAATAGAAGCTCAGACATTGTATTCACCGAAGGAGAAAGCAAGAGAATAGGAAAGGTAGCAATGCCTGAGTATCTATTTCATGCTGTGAAATCCGGAGAAAATATAGAAATAACCTGTGATATGGATTTAAGAATAGAAAATATATTAAAAGACTATGTAAACAATACAGATGAGGAATTAATACAAGCCTTGGGATATTTAAAGAAGCATATAGGCGAAAAAGCTGTTGAAGAATATTCTAAACTGATTAAAGAACATAATTATAAACCGGTAATTGAAGAACTTATGATAAAATATTACGACCCTAAATATGAATTTAAGAATAGAGTGTATATTGGAAGCTTCAATAATAAAAATGCTGAAGATACTGCAAAGGAAATAATAAAGGAGATTATTCCATCTTAGAATAATCTCCTATTTCTATTTTATCCCCTACTTCTAAATTCTTTGCATTATATTCCCCGGCCCTAGCTTCTATAACATATTTAGCTCCTTTTACTATGGGACTAATTTTCCCCGAAGGTATATTTGCCATAATATGGATTACAACATGATTTTTATCAACAAAAGCAACATCTATTGGAAATTTCATACCAAAGGTGTGGATTGAGTTGCATGGTGTTATTATAAGGCCTTGTCCAACCTCTAATCTCTCAACTTCTAATAAACCTTTTAACCTAGAAAAAAAGCTATTAGCAATTCTTACATTATCTAATAGCATATTCCCCTTGGATAGATTATTAATATAATATATCATACTCTACCCTCCAGTATATTCTTTCCTTCATCAGATTCCTTTAAATGTTTTGATTTTGGCTTCATGTATTTAAAGGTAAATTCACCAGAAACAAATTCATCTTCATCATAAAGATTCATCTTTGTAAATATATCTCCATCATGCTCTATAATTCCAGGTTGTGTGGTCCTTACAATTAACTCTGATATTTCCTTCTTTGAAAAAAGTGATTTCCACCCTATATGAATTTACTAGATTTTTTAGATAATTCTCTAGATATTTCAATATTGTAATTAAATCTACTACCCACTAATTTAAAATCACCTATTTTCTTTGAGTCCAAAGTTATTATAACTTTATCTTTCTTTAAAGAAGATAAATTAAGCTCCACTTTATTTTCTGGATTAATACCTTCCCAATAAGTCAAAGTTCCATGGACATTCAGCTGTTGTTTAACCAATATTACATATAATAGGATTCCAAGTAAGAATATTGCTAAAGGCAAACCTACTAATATTCCTAATACAGGTATGATTACTGGGGCAATTGTTCGTAGGTTTCTTTTTACGCTTTCCATTGAGGATACTATTTCTACATTGTATTCTAGAGCTTCCATATCGATTATAGTGTTGTTATTCTTTGTTTTAATACTTATAGTAAAGTTATGAAGCTTTCTCTCCAGATTTGGGTTTAAGTCTATATTAAGTTCCATCTCTACATCAGATTGTGGTTCCAATTCAATTTGCTTTTGGACTATACTACCAAACCCTTCATCTACTTCGATAAATATAGTTTCTTTAAAGGATGACTGATTATTAAACCTTATAGGTATATTAAGTCTATCTCCATCCTTTACCCACAAATCTTTCTCATATGTTTCAATATAAATATTTCCAGGGTCACCAACTACAAATTCTCCAATTTCCTTTTCTAGAAGTAATTCCTCACCCTTAAGAGTTCCAGACATGATAAGCTTTGCAGTAGCCTTGCCATTGTTATTAAATAACATCTTATTGGACCAAATACCATCGTTGGATCTTATATCACTATGAGATGTATTCCCATCATCAAATAAGTTTACTGAGATTTCTTCCCCACTTTCATAATTTAAGAGCAGCTGAAATTGCTTTACGACTAAATCCTTACCACTATTAATTCTGTTATTTCCTACAATTAGAGAAGCACTGACTACTGCTTCTTCACCATTACGATAGCCCTCCTGTTTTAGCCAGAAGTCTGATGTAAGTATAGGTTTTACATTGGAAACCACTTCACTAGTAGTTACAGGTGGTGCAAGGAGTTCCTCTACTATAGTTTCCCTTGATTTTAGTAGTTGGATTAAATTTGCATCAAGCTCTGCAGCATCTTTAAATATCCTAACATCACCTTGGGTCTCCGTAGCAATTCTGTTTAAGACCTCAACATCTATTCCATCGCTAAAGCCTATGGAGTATACAGGATATCCATTCTTAGCAATACTAGCTACGCTTTCCACAATCCATTCATATAGTTTGCCATACGCTCAGTGTTATTTGAAATATTAACTGGATCTGGATCAGGCTCCCCATCAGTTAGGAAAATTATAATCTTCGTTGCATCAGGGTTAAATAAGCCTTGTAATTGTTTATTTGCTTCATCTAGTGCAGCTTTATAATCAGTATCAGCATTTCCTTCAAGTTTTGGTATTAAAGTTTGTTTGATAGATGCTCTAATAGCATTATCCTTAAGTTGCTGCATAGGCACGACTAAATCCACAGAACTATTAAAGGTAATAACACCTAAGTAATCCTCTGGATTCAGATAATCTATAAAAACATTCGCAACAGACTCTCGAAGTCTTTGAGGGTCCGTCTGCGCCATACTTCCTGAGGTATCTATTACTAGTGATACTGCCAAGGTTTCTGAGTTTAAGTCACTTAATGGTCGAGCATATGATGAAATACCAAATGATAAAATCAATAGTACAATAATTAGTCTCCTCAAAAGTATCACCCCAATTTAGAACATATCACCTAAAATATTTACAATTCTTATCATAGCAGGGCCTAGAATTACGATGAATAAGGCAGGAAGCATAAAGAAGACTAGTGGAAATAGCATCTTAACCGGAACCTTCATAGCCTTTTCCTCAGCTCTTTGTCTCCTTTTCTGCCTCATGGATTTGGACTGAACCCTTAGCATATTTGCTATATTACTACCCAATTGTTCTGATTGTATAACAGCAGTAATGAAGCTGGATAAGTCTTCAACTCCAGTTCTATAAACGATTCCCCTCAAGGCTTCCACCCTATCTCTACCCTTGTTTACTTCATCCAATGCACGGTTTATTTCTTCAGACAATGGACCTGGCATCTTTTCAGTAGTTCTCTTTAATGCCATATCGAAACCAAGACCTGCTTCAACACTAACAAATATTAAATCCAACATATCAGGTAAAGATTTCTGTATTTTAGTCTGCCTTGACCTTGCTTTAGCCCTTAATATATATAATGGGATCATAAAACCCAGGATTCCTATAACTATAACCATTAATATATTCATATTGCTATTAATTGACTTATAAAACAAATAAGAAAAAGCAACAAATACAACACCTGACATAATCATCATCGTTATAAGCCTATTAACATTCATATTATTTGGTGTACCTGCATGAGCTAGAGTCTGTTCTAGACTTTGCTTGACACCATATGGTGTTACTTTACCAATAAACAATGTAAATTTTTGATAAGCAGGTCGTATTATTCTATCATTGAAGGACTTATGCATAGTAGTATCTTCATCTGGGTCATTGAACATCTCTCGTACATCGTCCAGCCTTGACAAAACTTCTTCTCTTCTATTGAATGCAAAGCCATGAATAACCAATACCAAAAAGCTAACTGTAGCAATTACCAGAAGATATACTAAAATTTCCATAATCTCACCTTCTTAGATTTCAATATTTGCCATTTTCATTATTATAAAGATACCTATAGCTTGCATTACTACAGCTGCTATAACCATTACTATACCTATTTGATTTTTAAATAACTCCAATATATATTCCCTATTCATAAAAAATATCATTATAGCTACGAAAAATGGTAATGCAGAAATGATTATTGCCGAAATCCTACCCTGAGCAGTAAGGGTTTTAACCTCACCTCTAATCCTCATTCTATCTCTTATTGTATTAGCTATTGTATCAAGGATTTCAGCTAGATTTCCTCCTACCTTTCTCTGAATGATAAGGGCAGTAATGAACATATCAACGTCTTCATCATCTGTTCTATCAGAAAAATCCATCAAAGCTTCATCCATAGTCTTACCGATTGAATTATCTCTTATTACTCTCATGAATTCATCTCTTATAGGACTATCCAATTCATTTGCAGCTACACTCATAGCCTGGGTAAAGCTAAAACCTGCCCTTAATCCATTAGAAATTATAGATAAGGAATCAGGAAGTTGTGAATTGAGTTTTCTCATTCTTTTCTTCTTAATAGATGAAACAAATAAATCAGGAAGCTTATAGCCTATCAAGAGGCCTATTATTGGTATAAAAATATTTCTTGTAGCTAAATAAATCAAAAGGGCTAAAACCAGAGCAGTAATTATAGAAATTCCTATAAACTCCTCTACTCTCATCATTATATAAGCCTGGTTAAGTTTCCGCCTTTTGTCTTCCATTGAGGATTTTTTTGAAATTTTACGACTTATAGAGCCAATTAGATTAATCATGGCCTCCTTTAGGCTTATATTTTCAAATTGTTGGTAATACTCCTCATCTTTAGTATACATATCTAGTCGATTTATAACTTCTATTCTATTTGAAAAAACCAGGTTGTAAACACCTAATACAATGATGAATACAGATATAAATGCTAGGATTAGTACAAAATAGAGCATACTATAACCTCCTATCAGGAGCAAATACTGAACTTGGTATGGTTTCCCCATATGCCTTTAATTTTTCAGTGAAAGTAGGAACTATTCCAGTAGGAACATGCTTACCAATAACTGAACCTCCTTCATCAAAACCCTCTTGATTAAATATATAAAGATCCTGTAATGTTATGGTTTCTCCTTCCATACCTGTGATTTCAGAAACTTTAACTACCTTTCTAGTTCCATCTGTAAATCTAGCTACATAAATTATTAAATTAATAGCTGATGAAATCTGCTCTCTTATGGCCTTTGAAGGTAATTCCATACCTGACATCATAACCATAGTTTCCAGTCTTGCAAGACTGTCCCTTGGGCTATTGGCGTGTATAGTAGTTATGGAACCATCATGACCTGTGTTCATGGCTTGCAGCATATCAAGGGCTTCTCCCCCTCTAACCTCTCCTACTATTATTCTATCAGGTCTCATACGTAGTGAGTTAATAACTAGTTCACGAATAGCTATCTGTCCCTTGCCTTCTATATTAGGTGGTCTGCTTTCAAGGGTTACAACATGTTCTTGTTGAAGTTGAAGCTCTGCAGCATCCTCTATGGTAATTATTCTTTCGTTTTCAGGTATAAAGCCAGATACTACGTTTAGAAGTGTAGTTTTACCACTACCTGTACCACCAGCCACTAGGATATTTATCCTACCTCTTACACAAGCCTTTATCAACTTTGCCATATCTTGATTAAGTGTACCAAAGGTTATTAAGTCCTCCAGGGTATATGGATCCACTGCAAACTTTCTTATGGTTATAGTTGGTCCCTTTATAGATAATGGAGGAATAATTACATTAACACGAGAACCATCAGGGAGACGACCATCTACCATTGGTGAACTTTCATCTACACGTCTACCTAATGGAGAAATTATTTTATCAATGGTGTGCATAATATGGATATTATCCCTAAATGAATTTTCAACCCTTATAATCTTACCACTTCTTTCTACAAATACATCATCTGGTCCATTTACCATAATTTCAGTAATCGTTGCATCGTTAATAAGTGGTGTTATGGGCCCATAACCAAATATTTCATCCATTACATAATTTGCAACTTTTTGCTTATCACTAAAGGAAAGGTTTCTCTTTGCTTCAAACAATATTTCATTTATAATTCTATTGGTATCTTCCAATACAATCTTTCTTTGCAGTTCACTTTTATTTTCTGTAGTAATATTTTCTATTACCTTAGCCAATACCTCAGTTGCAATCTCATCAATTTCTTTTCTCTTTTTAGAAAGTGCTTCTGTGGCTACAGTATTATTATTTTGTAAAGTTTCTCTATGCTGTATTCCTTTAAAACTAAATCCCCCGTTAGCCATAAGTTACACCTCCTATTTAACACCATTTTCCTTAAATTCTGAATAGATTTTGTTTGCCAAGATTCCAAAGGCTTTACTGATTGGACTCTTTGGTTTGGATACAGTCACAGGAATTCCACTATTTAAAGATAGCATAGCTTGCTTGTAATCAGCTTCTATTACGCTATAAAGACTTTGATTTAATGTACTTTCAACGTCTTTACTCTTTATTTGACCACTTGAATCTGCTTTATTCAAGACCACCTTAATCTTTGACTTTGGAAAATTAAGCTCATGTAGGGTCTGAATAGAAGCTTTTATATTTCTTACGGCAGAAATTTCTGGGGTGGTAATCATTAAGAGTATGTCTGCAACTTGAAATGCTGGATTAACTGGTTCATAGAACCTTGCTGGCATATCTACTACTATATAGTCGAATGCTCCTTGAAGTGCTCTTAAGATTATTTCTATATGCTCAGAGTTGATAAACTCATTAATCTGAGGTCTTGGATTTGCTGGAAGAACCTTAATTCCTGATTCATGTGGAATAAGATATGATTCAATAATATCTTGATCAATGTTTCTAATGTCATCTACAATATCAAGAATTGTAAACTTTGGTACCATATTTAGAGCAAGTACAGTATTTCCGAAATCCAAATCCAAATCTACAAGACATACTCTTTTTTCTGAATCTTTAGCAAGTGATACTGCTAGGTTAGTGGATATGAACGTCTTCCCAACTCCACCTTTAGTGCTAAACACAGTGATAACATGTCCCCGACTTGCTCTCCTTCTTTGCTTAACAGGTGCATCCCGGTGCACTAAATTCTTTTCTTTTACAAGTTCTGCCACTCTATAAATTGAATCTACTAGTTTTGATGAAGTAAATGGTGATATGATTACATCCTTAGCTCCAGCAAATATAGCTTTATACATCGTATCTTCTTTCAATTCATTTTCAATCATTATGACAGCTATATCAGGGAATTCAGTTGATATGGATTGAGCAAATGTATGTCTATCCAAATCAAGATTTGTGCCTATTATTATTACGTTAGGGTAGTTGTCATTTATAAAATAGTTAGCTTCCTCTGGATTTTCTGCTTCCCCTACAAGAGTCATATAGTCTACCTTTGAGAGGGTTTCTGATATTAGATTTCTGTCCTCACTAGATTTTTCTATTAATAGCACTTTTATTTTATCCACATCAATCACCTCGCTCTAAAGGATTCAAAATTGTCATTTCCGTAATGATTTAGCTGAATCTTATTATTATCTATTGGGCTTCTAAGTGTTAGATGGAAGCTTCCATTTACAGTTGCCCATGCAACTACCTCTGCTTGATCTGGATTTAAAAGAATTGTTATTGTAGATGGTTGTTCTACTATTTCTACTTTATCTTCGGTTTCTTCTGTAGCATGTGCCTTAAGACTTCCAAGTGCAATGACCTCAATATTCTGAAGTTGAGTATAAGTCATAGAAACATCTTTTTCTGCTCCTGTTCCATCTTTACCTTGTAAGCTATAGGTAGCTATAATATCTACTTTGTCTCCTACATCAATATAGTTGGCAACACCTGAAACCTCATTAACTGGGATAGTCATTGCTCTCATATTTTCAGGTATCTGGTAAGAGAGTGTTGCCTTTATTTCATCCGATGCAATTCTTCCTGATAAAATTTGTTCACCTTTGATTATTTCCGATCTACTAATCCCCCCAACAACTTTATCAAGTGTAGTAAACGCGTCGGGGTGAAGGGATTCATCAGGTACTGATGATATGGTAACCATGTCCTCTGTAATCTTCACATGCTCAGGGATTGACTTGGCTGCAACTACAACATCCACAAAAGAGGTAGCAGCTGCTACTTCAGATTTGCCTAATGAATTGATGTACCTATTAAGAAAAAATACTGTTACTAGACCTAGCAGTACTCCAATTAAGAGTATCCGTTTATTTACTTTCATAGACTGCACCTCTTTCTTGATTTATTTTATTAGAACCACATTTTCGTCTACGATATTATCTTCCATATTTGGAAACTCATTATTCCAAATATTATAGACTCCTTCAATTCTCCCATCGATTTTTTTATTATTTATATCTAAATTCATATCAGTCAAATAAAGAAGAATATACTGTTTCTCACTAATATTCATCAAATTTTCAGGTTGACCATTATTTTTTAGTTGCACTGCTGAAGGTAGTACTACAAATATATAACCTTTTCTGCCATTTTTACTTAATCTTTTGCTTAAATCATTATTCGATGTCTCAACACTTGAAATTTGACCATGGCCGGTTTTAAACACTCTACCATAAAGACCATCGTTTAGTAAGTTTAATTTATATTTTTGGTTTATTATATCAATCAATGATGGCTCTGGTTTTTCATCATTAGTATTCGTTAGTGTTACTAAACCAAAATTACCACTTATGTCGTTTTTTTGCCATAAAGTTACTCTATTTTGGTTTACATTTGTGGACTTTGCTCTATTCTTCATAAAAGTTGTAAACTCACTAAGAGATTTTTCTCTCATTTCAGGGCTGGGTATTTGCTTACTTGGATCGTCAGGGAATTTCGGATCTTGCACTGGATAAACGTCTAAATCAATTAATGGAAGTAGATCAAGTCCCCATGTCATAGTTTTCTGAGCGGTTGCTTCCGCACTAATAATATCGCTTGAAGCTGCATTTTTATCAAAAAACTTAAAAATCATCCCAAATAACCTCGGGTATTCTTTACTCACCTTTACATTAACACCTCTACTATTCAATACCTTTTCAGCACTTAAGAAACTATCTTGAACATGGTTATTTGCATATTTTCGTGCTTCGGTTACAACATCACCATTAGGTAGCTCCCAAGCAGCAGCTAAAGCAGCTGCATCAGCAGCATTCTGTAATTCTCTTCTTTGCCATGCTAAATAGCCATAATCTACTGTGATTGCTGCGAATCCTAGAAAAACAGCTATTCCTATTGAGAGTAGAATAAGCGATTGTCCTTCCTGATTATTAATTATCTTTTTAATTAAACTTAACATATATATCACTCCAAGTGTTATGTGATTCAACTTGTTCAGGTTTTATTCCACGAGTCTTTTTCTTTCCAATCTCATCTCTGACGTTGCATCTAACCTGAAATTAGTATTTTCATCAATTATATTAGAACTACCAGGAGAAAAGTTATCAAAACTAGGAACCGGAACAATTGTTGTTACATAAACGTTATCAACTTTCACATTTACTGGTGACCCAATTGTGTTACCAGTTAAAGTAACTGTCATATCTGTTAAATTCAAATATTTATGGCCTCCAATAGCATCATTAACAATTTTTTCGACTGGTTGTAATGTTATAAATTCATCTTTCGTAATTTCAACTGTTCTTACAGTTGATTTTTCTGCCCCCAACGAAGCCTGTCTAGCACCTTCCCTAGCCGCGTTTGTGACTGCTATCTGAGCACTTAAAATCATGCTGAATTGAACTATTCCTA
>CAZAJU010000029.1:18171-23712 GCA_964485455.1 uncultured Tissierella sp. | reverse complement strand
CTATGAATACAATCTAATCGAGGTGATAAAATGAATGAATTTCAATATAAGTTAGATCAATATGCTAAACTAACAGTAAGTGTAGGTATAAATCTTCAAAAGGATCAACCCCTTGTGATTTCGGCTCCAGTAGAAGGTGCAGATTTCGTAAGGCTTCTAGCTAAAAATGCTTATGAATTGGGAGCTAGTGACGTATATATCAATTGGAATGATGGAGAGTTGACTAAACTCAAATATGAGAATGCACCAATATCAGTATTTGAAACCTTTCCTAAGTGGAAATGCGATGCAATGGTTGAATATGCTGAGAAAGGAGCAGGTTTTATTTCTATCCATGCTGAAGACCCTGAACTCTTAAAGAACATAGACCCAACGAAAATTGCTGCAGCTAATAAATCCTCAGGACTTGGCATGAAACCTTTTAGGAAATATACGATGAACGATATAAATTCATGGTGTGTAATTGCTATACCTACAAAAGGATGGGCCCAAAGGGTATATAGGGATTTAGATGAAGACCTAGCTGTTGAAAAACTATGGGAAGCAATTTTCAAAGCAACTAGAATGGACCTTGAGAATCCCGTTCAAGGTTGGAAAGAACATATAAAAACTTTAGAGCAAAAGACGGATTATCTTAATACTAAAAGGTTTAAGACCCTTCATTACACTTCATTAAACGGAACCGATTTAACCATAGAACTACCACAGAACCATAAATGGTCAGGTGGTGGAGGAAAAAATTCTCAAGGTACTTTTTTTGTTGCAAATATGCCAACAGAAGAGGTCTACACTCTTCCTCATAAATATGGAGTAAATGGCGTAGTTTATAGTACTAAACCGTTGAATTACAGTGGTAGTCTTATTGATGATTTTAAATTGGTTTTCAAGGATGGTAAAGTTATAGATTTTGAAGCTAAAGTAGGGCAAGAATTATTGAAGGATTTACTGGGTATAGATGAGGGAGCCAAATATCTTGGTGAAGTGGCGCTAGTTCCTCATAGCTCACCAATATCAAAGTCTGATATCGTGTTTTTCAATACATTATTCGATGAGAACGCTAGTTGTCATCTAGCCTTTGGAAAGGCCTATCCAACCAGTTTAAAGGATGGAGAAAATATGACCGATGAGGAACTGGCAGCAGCTGGTGTAAACAACTCCCTAACCCATGAGGATTTTATGATAGGCTCAGAAGACCTATCCATCATTGGAACTACTCATACAGGTGAAAAAATCCAAATCTTCAAAAATGGAGAATGGGCAATTTAAAAGATGGTCTGTAATTTGATTACAGACCATCTTTTAAATTGATTAAATCGGATGAGTTTGAAATTCCTCATCTATTAGGTCACTAGATATTCGGTACTTTTCAGCTTGCCTTTGCTTAAAGAATTCCAAGGCTACTTGTGGAAATGATACATAACTCAATACATCTTCCTCTTGTTCTATATATTCCTTTATTTCATTTCTAAGAGCATCTAATTGAGGACTTAATAGGTCTGCAGGTCTACCTGTAAACACTTCTTCATCACCGATTATCTTTGTCTTTATATCCTCTGATATTTCTACTGTAGGCTTCCCGTAAAGACCCTTGACATAATTCTTTGCTTCTACAGGAACCATCTTGTATCTTTCTCCTAGTAGTACATTAAATACAGCTTGTGTTCCAACCATTTGACTCATAGGGGTCACTAGAGGCGGGTATCCAAAATCCTCCCTAACTCTTGGTACTTCCTTAAGAACCTCATCAAATAGTTCTTGTTTTCCTTGCATCTTCAATTGGCTAACTAAGTTTGACAACATACCACCAGGAACCTGATATTTTAGGGTATTAACATCTACATTTAACACCTTTATGTCTAATAGTCCCTTTGATATATATTTATCCCTTAGGTCTTTAAAATAGTCACTTACTTCTAAAAGAATCTTTTTATCCAAATCAGCCTCATATGGAGACTCATTCAATGCTGCTACCATTGGCTCTGTTGCAGGCTGACTAGTTCCGTTACCAAGTGGAGATATTGCCGTATCTATAATGTCTACCCCTGCTTCAATAGCTTTTAAATAAGTTTGATTTGCAACCCCACTTGTAAAATGAGAATGTAACTCTAAAGGTACCTTTATAACCTTTTTAAGTTCAGTAACTAGCTCAAAGGCCGGATATGGTAGGAGAATCCCCGACATGTCCTTTATACAAATTGAATCCGCTCCCATTTTCTCCATTTCCATAGCAAGATTTACATAATACTTAATATTGTGTACTGGACTGGTAGTATAGCAAATCGAAGCCTGTGCATGACCACCGTATTTCTTAGTAGCCTCAAGAGAAGTTTTAATATTTCTCAAATCATTTAGAGCATCGAAAATTCTTACAATATCAATACCATTTTTTATCGATAATCTTACAAATTCTTCAACAACATCATCTGGATAATGCTTATATCCAAGAAGATTTTGTCCTCTTAGTAGCATTTGGAGCTTAGTATTCTTTAATACCTTCCTAAGAGCCCTTAATCTTTCCCATGGATCCTCATTAAGAAATCTTAGGCAGCTATCAAATGTTGCTCCACCCCATACCTCAAGAGCATGATATCCTACTTTATCCATCTTTTCTGCAATAGGAAGCATATCTTCAATACCCATCCTTGTAGCAATCAGGGATTGATGTGCATCTCTAAAAGCTGTTTCAGTGAATTTTACCTTTGCCATTTGCAACTCCTTTCAAGTCTAAAAATTGTATGCTGTACTTATACAATTGCATCATACGCCTTGACTAAATTCATTTTTAGTCTCGTATATACATTATATAAAATTTGTTAAATAAATCAAGCCACGATTAACGTGGCTTGTATTCACATTTTATTATCTAAGATATTTGCTTTGACCAGTCTATAAAATTAGACACTACCTTGTCTAAATACTTTATAGTCCTTTCATTATGATAGTTTCCTGATTCATCGAAATCATTCTGCACATTATGAATTAGTACATGATTGCCAGGTAGTGTTAGAGCAGCTACACCCGGAGCATTTAATATTTGATGAAGTTGTCCCTGCATCCTTGCAGTTCCAACGTTCCCATCAGAGGCTCCAACCATAAATACAGGTTTTTTAACAAATACCCTTTCCCCTCTGGAACACCAATCCAATGCATTTTTAAGAGCACCTGGTACTGCATGATTGTATTCCGGACTTACTATAAGAACTCCTTCAGCCTCCATTATTTTTGCTTTAAATCTCTTTACAGCTTCAGGTGGGTCCTTTTCAATATCCTGATCAAAAAGTGGCAAATCATTTAAATAGAGTATATCCATATCCAATTTATCTTTGTATCTTTCCTGCATAAAAAGGGCAATCCTCTTGTTATATGAATCTTTTCTTAAACTGCCTACAATCGTAACTATTTTCATAATATCATCTCCAATAGTATATATAGATTCATATTACCCATTATAGACTGAAAAATCACATGTGAAACTTACTATACATTATCTAGTTGTTCCTGTACATATGTTGGAAGTAAAAATGCTCCTTTGTGAATCCCTGAATTATAGTATCTTGTCTTTAGTCCTAAGGATTCCCATTTCTCTTTTTTATGATCACTAATCGGGTCTAGTCCCTTACTTGCAAACCCAAATAACCAGTGGCCAGAGGCGTAAGTTGGCATGTGGAATTGATATACCTTACATACTTCGAATATAGACTTTAACTTAACATGAGCCTTCTTCATTTCCTTAGCATAGTTTTCATAATAAGGACTTTCATGTTGGTTGATTAAGATTCCATTTTCATTCAAAGCATCATAACAGTCCCTATAGAACTCATTTGTAAATAATCCTTCTCCAGGTCCGATAGGGTCTGTTGAGTCAACTAGTATTAAGTCGTAATAAGACTTGTTTTTCTTAACAAAAGCTACTCCATCTTCGAAATAGGTTTGTACCCTAGAGTCATTAAATCCACAAGCTGTCTGAGGTAAATACTCCTGGCAAAGTCTTACTACTCTTTCATCTATATCTACAAGATGGATAGTATCTATTCCCTTATATCTAGATAATTCTCTTACAGTTCCTCCATCTCCTCCACCGATTACTAGAACCTTTTTAATATCTGGATTTACAGCCATTGGAACGTGAACTATCATATCATGATAGATAAACTCATCCTTTTCATTTACCATCATTAGACCATCAAGGGTAAAGAATCTACCAAAATCATAGGATTCAAAGAAAGCTATTTTCTGAAAAGGTGTTTGTTCGGAATAGATTTGCTCCTTAACCTTTATAGAAAAATGGCAGGTTTCTGTATTTTTTTCTGAAAACCATAGTTCCATTTAATCATCACTCCTATCAAAATTTCTTCCATAGTATATCTCATGCATTTCCTGACTAAGTTTAGCAAGAATTTCTTCTCGCTCTTGTTCTTTAAGATCCTTGGAACTCATCTCAAAAAGATAATTGTCCAAATCCAATTCTTTTAATATCATCTTTGTATGAAATACATTTTCTTGATATACATTTACATCTATGGCATTGTACATATCGCGATTCTTCTTAGATATAAAATCTTGTATTGAATGAATTTCATGATCCTTGAAGTGTTTTTTCCCATCTATGTCCCTTGTAAATCCCCTTATTCTGTAATCACAGATTATTATATCTGAGTCAAAATTTTCTATAAGATAATCCAAAGCCTTCAATGGGGAAATTTGACCACAGGTGGAAACATCTACATCTACTCTAAAAGTCATAATCCCTTTATCTGGATGGTATTCGGGATAGGTATGAACTGTAATATGGCTTTTGTCCAAATGGCCAAGTACATTACGAGGTGTTGTAATAATCTCACCTACATTACAGGATGGGTCCACACAAACTATTGGAAGAGCCTCCTCAGTAATCAATAGATTTACACTTGCTCCTTGAGGCTCATAATCCTGTTTTGCAATATTTAAAAGATTTGCACCAATAATCTTAGTTATATCCTTCAAAATTTCAGTAAGCCTTGTAGAGTTATATTGCTCATCTATATACTGGATATATTGTTCTTTTTGCTCATCAGTAATAGCATAGCATACATCATAAATATTAAAACTTAAAGTCTTGGTTAAGTTGTTGAAGCCATATAATTTTAACTTTTCCACCTTATTCTTCCTCTCTTATATTGAATAAAAATTATTTTTTCCCTGTCATTATTAATATTGCATCTCTTAAAAATTCAGCAGTACCTTTTTCCTCTTCATCATAATAAGCTCTAAATCTTTCATCCTCTACATACATTTTTGCCAAGTTAGCATGGGCTTCTTCATCATAGGTTCCCCAGCTTAAAGTTACCCATTCCTTATGAAGCTCAGCTGCCTTTTGAGCTAGTAAACTTGATGGGTCTCTATGCTTATAGGCTTGTTCAAGATAGAATTTCACTTCAGAAGCTAACTCATTTAGCTTGTTGAAGTCCTCTTGGGTCATATTCATAAATCTTTCATTGGATTTAGCAACTATATCCTCACCGTATTTTTCTAGAATTTCATCACCAAATTTTTCTTCGTTTT
>CAZAJU010000029.1:0-18071 GCA_964485455.1 uncultured Tissierella sp. | reverse complement strand
ACTATATCCTCACCGTATTTTTCTAGAATTTCATCACCAAATTTTTCTTCGTTTTCTTGTATTAGTTTATCTTTATAATCTTCAAAGTTATTGTCACTCATTTTATTGCCCTCCTTAAAACCATCCCTTTTTTCTGAAAAACCTTATCATTATTGCAATAATTATCCCTGAAATTATCCAAAATCCTAAGTATCCATATCGCCAATTTAGCTCAGGAAAATACTTAAAGTTCATACCATAAACCCCCGCTAAAAAAGTAAGTGGTATAAATATGGTTGAAAATATGGTTAAAACCTTCATAACCTCATTGGTCTTATTACCAATGCTTGAAAGATATGAATCTAACATATTCGAACATATATCTCTATAGGTTTCAACTAAATCTATAATCTCAACTATCTGGTCACTTACATCTCTGAGGTAATAAATGGTCTTCCCATCTATAAGTTCAAACTCATCCTTTGCTAGGCTTCCAGCTACATTTCTCATATGATACAAAAGTGACCTCATATAAATCAATTGCCTTTTTATAGCATATACTCGTTTTAAAAACTCCTTATCAGGATTGTCTAGAAGATAGTCTTCAAGTTCGTCTATTTCTTGTCCAATGATTTCTATTGTAGCAAAATAATTATCTATAATTGCATCAAGTAGAAAATATAATAAATCATCTGGTCCATTCTTCCTAAGTCCAACCATATCTTCTATAGATTCATTTAAACCTTTATATGCATCGGATTCAACCTCACTAAAAGAAATAAGTTTATCCTTAAACAATATGAAGGAAATCTGATTGGTCTTAAGCTCATATTCTATAAACTGGGTTGTCTTTACGATTAAGAACAAGTAATCATCATAATCAACTATTTTGGGATTTAAATCCCTGTTTAAAATATCGTTTAATACAAGCTTATGAAGACTCAATTTTTTACCAATAGCTTCTAAAAACTTTTCATCAAATGTACCCATTATATCAAGCCATTTAATGCCCTGTTCTGTAAAATCAGGCAACTTATCTAAATCACTTATATCCTCTAAATGAAAATTATGATTATCATATACTGTATAAATAATCTTTCTATTTGATTCCATATCTCCACCTCAAACCAGTCCAACGGAACATAATTTAATCTTCCTTATCACCTATACGAGGTGAAAAACTTCTCCACCTAATTATACTACATCTAAGAAATTTTATTAATATATTTAGAATAAAATTAGATTTTGGTGGTATTAATAGTCCAGGGAGTGATAAATATTGAATAGTTTAACCAGTTATAAATTAAAGGATATGGAATTGAAGAACAGAATAGTAATGCCTCCAATGTGTATGTATTCAGCAGAGGAAGATGGACTTGCAAATGATTTTCATGAAGTTCATTATGTTTCAAGAGCAGTAGGTGGTACAGGGCTGATAATTGTAGAAGCAACAGGCGTTACTCCTAACGGGAGAATAAGCAGTAATGATTTGGGTATTTGGTCTGATGACCATATCCCTGGCTTAAAAAAAATTGTAGATAAATCAAAGGTTTATGGAGCAAAAATCGGTATACAACTAGCACATGCCGGCAGAAAATGTGAGTCAAATGATGAATTTATAGTTGCTCCTTCTCCAATACGTTACAGCGAGGATTATAGAGTACCTAGGGAGCTAACTAAAGAGGAAATAGCTAAGATAGTCCTACAGTTTAAGGATGCTGCAAGAAGAGCTAATGAAGCAGGCTTTGATATTATAGAAATTCACGGAGCCCATGGGTATCTAATAAACGAATTCCTATCCCCACTTACCAATAAGAGAACAGATGAGTATGGTGGTAGTAGGGAAAACAGAGTTAGATTTCTAAAGGAGATTCTCGTTGCAGTAAAAGAAGTATGGCCAGAGAGCAAACCAATTGCACTTAGGGTTTCAGCTGATGACTACACTTTTGGCGGAATATACAAAGAAGAGATGGTAGAGATAATAAACTTAGTCAAGAATCATATAGATATTGCCCATGTAAGCAGCGGCGGAGTAGTATTAGCAAGAATTAATACCTTCCCAGGATATCAGTTAACACATGCTGAATATATTAAGGAGAAGTGTTGTATTCCTATTATTGCAGTTGGACTAATTAAGGATTTTGATCAGGTAGAAGAGATAATATCCAATAATAGAGCTGACTTAGTAGCTGTAGGAAGAGCAATTCTAAGGGATCCATACTTTGTTTCCAATATGGCTTATCAAAATAAGATTAAAGGTATAAATCCTAAACAATATGATAGGGGATATTTCTAAGTATAATAAAGGACTCCATTTCGGAGTCCTTATCTTAGTGCAAACATTCCTTTTTGTACTTTATTTAAAGATTTATAAAGCAATACAGCTGTTACTGCACCGAATAATCCTTGCATCAAGTTGCCTGGTATTCCCACTAATGCCGCTTTAGCTCCATACATAAATATTTCTGCAGTGTAGTAGCCAAGTGCCATCCAGATTCCACCTATAGATGTAGCAAGTAAAGGGTATTTTTTACCTATTTTGCTTTCAAGGATAGCTCCAGCAATAAAGCCTTCCAATCCTTTAACTACTAGTGTAATAGGAGCGTATTGAGTATAACCAAGAAGGATATCAGCCAGAGAGGATCCTATACCACCTACTAATAAACCACCCTTTTTACCCAACATCATTGCAGCTATGAATACTACCATATCTCCTAGGTTTAGATAACCGTTTGTACTAGGAACAGGTATATGAATTACCATAGTCATCACAGTGGTTAACCCTATTAATAACGCTGTCTTTACCAATTCTAATAATTTGTCATTTTTCATTTTAATACCTCCAAGTGTACTGATACGATTATTTTGTTTTCCTTTATTGTATCTACAGATAGCATAACACTTTTTAATCTGTATTGCAATACATTTACATAAAAAAATTAACAGCCTAAGCTGTTAATTTTTTATGAATTATTCTAGTATTAAGTTGCTTGCAATTCTTTCCTTTTCAAGCTGCTGCTTCTTTAGCTTCAAGTTTAGCTCAAGGCCTTCATTTCTAATTAGCATAAAGGAAGCAAGACTTGCTAAAAAATCAGATATAGGATATGTTAGCCAAACACCCATAGCTCCTAGATTAAAGCCTTTAACCAAAATTATTGATATTGGAATCATTAGTAATATCTGTCTTAATGCAGATACCACTAATGATGTCTTAGCTTTTCCCATTGCCTGAAAATAGTAGATTGACACGTAATATATGCTTACTACAGGGAATACTGCAATCATTATTCTGAATGCTTTTATGGACTCATTTATAACTGCATCATCTTTCACGAATATACTTATAAGCTGAGGCGCAAATATAAACATCATAATCCATATGGCTAAAGAAGTTAAAAAGGCGTATTTTGTTGTTTTCCACATGATTTCTTTTAGCCTTTTAAAGTTCTTAGCACCTATATTATATGCAGCTATAGGTTGCATAGCTACTGCTACACCTATCATTCCTATAAATAAGAACATATAGACCTTGGAAACTACTCCAAGTACTACAATTCCTGCATCACCGATAGTTGAGCCTAGTAGGTTATTTAATACTGCCATTAAGAAACCATCATCTGCATCTACTATTAGAGCAGATACCCCTACTAATAAAATGGATTGGATGATCTTTTTATCCAATTTAAATCCGAATCCTATTTTAAATCTCTTTTCAATTTTTTTATAATGATAGTATGCATAGATAAAACCTACAAGTTGTGATATAGCTGTGGAAATACCTGCTCCTAAAACTCCCATATCTAAGTTAGACACTAAAATAAAATTGATTAAAATATTTACCAAAGCTCCTATTGATGTACTTATTACAGATATTTTGTTATTCCCAACGGAATACATTACATTTGAGATAAATAGGGACATACTCATAAATACACTACCAAATATAATTAATGTTAAATATTGCTTTGCTAGCGGTAAAACAGATTCACTTGCGCCTAGAAAAAGGAGTATTTTTTCACTGAATAAAATTACAGCTACAACTATTACAATCATAATTAAATATGATAGTGTAAATCCACTCATAAGTACATTCCTGGATTCTGTAAAATCTTCTTCTCCATTAGCCCTTGCAAAGGCAGTCGATGTTCCAATGGATATCATAGATGCTATTGCATATATTATCCTCTGTACAGGAAATACCAATACCAAAGCTGCTATTCCAAATGAACCAACTTCTCTTCCCACAAATATTGTGTCAACAATACCATATAATTCCGCTATAAGATAAGCAAATATAATTGGTATGGAAAATCTAAATAATAGCTTTCCTATCTTCTCTTCTGCGAATATCCTGTTATTGTTCATAATAAAACCTCCATTTGATAGATTAATCTTATCATTATGAAGGTTTTAATTCATTCACTGGATTAACGAAATCAAGGTACTATTTTACGATTTACATAAAATGTATTTTTTTAAAAATCTTAAAACAATCCAATTTTATTAAGGATTTTGTACTGTATTTAAAGTAAAAAGTACTGTTCCATTAGGGCTAACTTTAGTAATTACATTGAATACATTGGATTTTTTCCCAAAATAGAAGGATATATTCGGCTGCACATATTCATCTAATAAGTTCCAATGAATATTGTCTATTCTCTCCGGAGAACCAAGGTTCAGCCATTTATCATAGACAGAACCATGATTTCTATTTAGGTCATATTTAGTTATTTGAAAGTCTCCTTCCATGTTAAATATGTTTAAGCTTATTTTAATCTCTCTAAACTTTTCCTGAATAGCTTCACCATAGATTATATCCTCATTCATATCAGCTGGATTAAATAGAAGTATCTGATACCCAGAATCCGATTTAGCTACTATATATCCCTCTCCTCTGTATAGAATCTTATCTCCAAGTAAGGATAAAAGCTTATATCCATAGAAGGATGGTTTATTCAAATAATTTGAAGTAAAGATTCCATCTCCACCAAAGAAGGTATCATTGGTTAAAATGGTCTCCCTTGTAATTTCATCTACTAAATTCAATATGATTCTCTTATCCTCAAAGGTATAGCTGTAGATTAGAAAAGGAACCATATAAAGGGTATCATATAATGGACTTACATTCTTTTTGAGAAAGTATGGGTTTAATTCATCAAGGTCAAAATTAAGCCAACTTTCCACATCATCATCATATACATTGGAAAAATAACTCACAAAATCCTCCACAATATTTGTTTCAACACCCTTGGTATTTATTATTGGAGTAAGCTTCATGCCTTTTATAAAATCTAGGATGTTTTCAACCCTAGTCCAGTTTATGAACCTATGCCCTTTACCTCTATATATGTCCATATCATTTGAGAAAAGCTTATCTACTAAGGCATACTTGAAGCCAATTTGATTCTGTACTTCCTTTAATATCCGCATATTTTCTCCTTCTAACAGAAGGGATATATCTCCCAAGTGTAGGAGATCTGGTCTTTCGAAATGTGCAATTGGTTCTTTCTCCAAATCTATATCCAGCTTTAATATCTTATTATCATAGTTATACCGTTCATAATCCTCTAAATATTGAGTAATATAAGGAATAGCTTCCGATAGATTATAATAGGTAATCTTCTTCATCTTCTCCAATTGAGCTTGTGATACCTTATATTTTTTTCTATATTGCATAGGGCTACAATTATAATTTAGTTTAAAGTGCTTGTTGTAATATCTTACATGGGAAAATCCAACTTCCTCGGAGATTTCACTTATATTCATATTGGAATCCAATAAAAGCTTTGTAGATTCCTCCACTCTTAAACGGTTTAAAAACTCATTGAAACTATGTCCAAACACATCCTTTAATTTAGAGGAAAGATATTGAACACTTAAATATTCCTTATCTGCTATATCCTGAAGACTTACCTTATTCATATAGTTATTGTTGATATATTTAGTTATCCTATGGTATCTCTCAAGCTGACTTTCATCGCCCTTAAGGCTTTCCTCCTCATAGAAAAGGTAGTGAAAATCATTCAATAGATGATACATCATCTCAAGTAAGCTTTCCTCTATTTGGTCTTCATAATCATCAAGCTTTGAGATTACTTCATAGAGTAAAATGGCTATATATCTTCTTAAGATATAATATTTTTCAGTTTCCTGGATATTTTCCTCTGTAGAATCAGTATAGAAAAATGTATCCTTAGCATCATCATAGTATCTTTCAAAGAAATTTGGATCAATATCTATAAAAAGGACTAGATTATCTGGGTCATTTGATTCAATACGATAGACCTCATTAGGATTTATTATTTCTATCTCCTTATCAACAAGAGTATATGTTTCTGTTTCTACTCCAAGTGTTATGGTTCCCTTTAGTACAAATAGGATTTCAATACAATCCTGCCAATGAAACGGATATTCCATTACATTGCCCAGGTAAATATTTATTGGTAAATCCTTTAAATATTCAATATGTTCCTTCCTCATCATATCACCTCAAAACACTTACTTGAATTCTTTACATGAGTCTCTTAATAACACTAGATGCATGATTCATCTGATATCCTATGAAAATCCCAACTTCGTATTCAATCCCATCTATTTTATTATTCTCTATAAGTTTATCTAAAAAGGACTTATTAACCATTGTATCACATATCAGTCCTAAATCATCTTGTAGAACCTTATATTTCTTAGATAACTTTATATTTTTATTAGTTTGCTGAAGGTTTTCTAATACGTACCTTGCCTTTTTACATTGGATTCTTAAGGAATGAACCTCTTCCAGCTTGGAATAATCTACAGTAATCATGCCCTTATTTACTCTATTTAAAATTTTTTCTAAACGTCTATCAAAATAATCCTCGGTTTCATCGGTATCTAATCCATCATCAAAGGACCAAATCCAAGATAAAATTTCTGATAATCCGTGAGAGATATCTTCATTTATAATCCACTTGAATGCAATGTCCTGTTCCTTTAATCTTTCTTTCTTAAGTACTTGTAGAAAGACCTTTCTTTGCCCTAAGTACTCCACATTTTCCTCTATTATTGCTTCCCATTCTTTAATAATCACATCATATTGCCTAATGTATAGAAATCTTTGGGCCATCTCCCTTAATATATTTTGATAGGCTTCATATTTTTCTATATCTAAATAACTCTTTATAAAGGACATAATTGAGCGAAGACTTCGGATACTGACTCTGAATTGATGTACAGCAACTACGTCCTCAGGACTTTTAATGAAATTATCCCTCATCAGTAAAATCCTTTGGGTATAATAAGCCGCAACATTTTTAATATCAGTGGAAAAACTTCCTTTTTTTATATTCGGTACTTTATAATATTCTATTTCTCTTTTAGGCTCTTTAATCCATTCCAAGCTTGCACTTACTAGATTTTTTTCTTCAAAATTTATACATATAATCTGTCCTTTTTTAACAGTCATTTCTTGTCCTAATATCCTTAATATCCAGTCACTTAGAAAAGGTTCGTGACCTACTGCTATTATAGTATTATCTCTAGCTTGCATTAATAGCTGTTTAATAAACTCCTCGTAATCTCCATTAGCTAAAAAGTTAAAATATGATATATCATCTATATTTAAAGTCTCAGAAATAATCCTAGCGGTTTGGTCTGCCCGAACCTTGGAGCTTGACCAAATTATAGGCTTCTCCATATGAATAAGCAAATCCCTAATGCTATTGATAGACTCCCGAAATTCATTAATTCCTTCTTCTGTCAAACCCCTTAAGTAGTCATCATTTTCATGCTCCATTCCAGTTATCCCACCATGTCTTATAACTTCCATATCTACTGCTCTATTTACAGCCTTAGCATGCCTTACTAATACTAGCTTCATATAGAACACTTCCTTAATATAAATTGGTATATATTTTTAGATATACCCAATTTTAGCTCCATCTTTTTGATAAAATTAAAATTCAATGCTTGATTTTAAGCACCAAGGGTAAATACTATTTATGAGTAATATTTATTTAAAGGAGGTTCATATGGAAAAAGAAAAATATATACCGGAAGTAAAATCAAAACTTAGATCAAGGTCAGTTCATGTCCCAGATGTAATATATAAAGCCAGCGGTATAAAAATTCTTGGTACAAGGATAAAGTCCCTATTATTTTCTACTGACGTGGCCATTATTAAAAACAACAATGCTAATTCAATTATTGCGGTTTATCCATTTACACCACAACTGTCCATTATCCAGTCAATCCTTGAGGTAGCACCGGTTCCTGTATTTGCAGGTGTGGGAGGAGGGCTTACTACCGGAAAAAGGGCTGTTGCCATAGCTCTTCAAGCAGAGCTGTTAGGTGCATATGGAGTTGTAGTCAATGCTCCTACAGCTTTAGATGTAATTAAGGATATGAGTAACACTATAGATATTCCAATAATTTCCACTATAGCTTCTCTTAAAGATGATTATAGAGGCAAACTAAATGCAGGGGTAAGTATCCTAAATATCTCTGGCGGTCCAAATACTGCTAATATCGTAAGACAAATAAGGTCTGAATATGGAAAGGAGCTTCCTATTATTGCTACTGGAGGTCCTACTGATGAAACTATACTTGAAACAATAGATGCAGGAGCCAATGCCATAACTTACACTCCTCCAACATCAGCTGAAATCTTTGCTGAAGTTATGAAGAAATACAGAAACCAGGATTAATGAAGATATTTTTCACCCTTTATAAGATTTCTAATAAAATAATACTAGAATCTAATAAAGGGTGATATTATGCTAAGAACCTTAGTATCAGGTACAGATACTCTAGTCAAACTATATAATGGAGAGGTTAAGACCTTTATAAACTTCGATAATGCTGCTACAACACCTCCTCTAAATTCAGTTTTAGAGACAATCAGAAATTTTTCTCCATATTATTCATCTGTTCATAGAGGTGGTGGATTGAAGTCAGAAATCTCATCAAATGTTTATGAAAATGGAAGAAAAACCGTTCTAAATTTTGTTAAAGGTGATGAGTCCTTCCACACAGTAATATTTCTAAAAAACACAACAGAATGCATAAATAAATTGTCTTATAGACTTAAAAACTTCCTAGAAAATAAAATAGTATTAGTTACATACATGGAGCATCACTCAAATATGCTGCCTTGGAGAGAAAAATACAAAACCGACTATATTGAAATAGACTCTACTGGAAGGCTTTGCTTAGAGGATTTGGAATTTAAATTAATGCTCTACAGAGGAAATGTAGGTCTGGTATGTATCACTGGGGCTTCAAATGTTACAGGCTATGTTAATGACATTCATAAAGCAGCTGAGATTTGCCATAAATACGGAGCTAAAATATTAGTAGATGGTGCTCAGATGATACCTCATATGCCCTTTGATATGAAACCTGTAGATGATGCCCAGCATATTGATTTTGTAGCATTTTCTGCTCATAAAGTATATGCACCTTTTGGAATAGGAGTGCTTATTGCACCTAAGGAAATATTTGATGCAGGTTGTTCTGAGTTTGTAGGAGGTGGTACTGTAAAATTTGTTTCAAAAGACGATGTAATATGGGAGGACCCTCCCCAAAAGGAAGAGTCAGGAACACCTAATTTAATGGGAGTATTGGCATTGACTGAGAGCATTGAAGCATTACAGCGTATAGGAATGAATTTTATAGAAGAATATGAAAGAGCTCTTACAGCATATGCACTTTACAACTTGAGTAGACTTAAGGGTATTGCACTTTATGATGATTTTGATATAGAAAGGAAGGTATCTATTATCTCCTTCAATATGGCTAGGTATCATCATCTAAAGCTAAGCAAGCTCTTAGGAAATGAAGGCGGTATTGGAGTGAGAAATGGTTGCTTCTGTGCTCAGCCTTATGTTCAAAGACTGCTTAAAATTAGCAAAGAAGATATGTTGAAATTTAGAAACTGTAGCAAAGACCATCAACCAGGAATGGTAAGAATTAGCTTTGGTTTCTACAACGATTATTCAGAAGTAGATAGATTTTTAGAGATATTAGAAAATATTGGAAATGGCTACTTTTGATTTAGATGTGGTTAAGTAAGAACAAAAAGATCCTATGCCTTTATTCATAATGTATAGAAAACCTTCTTTAGTGAAAACTACATTTGAGGAGGGTTTTTTATGGGTGAAAAGATGAGCATACTTATGTTTAGTGGAGATTATGATAAGGCACTGGCAGCATTAATATTAGCAAATACAGCTATGGAAATAAATGTAGAAGTTACTCTGTTCTTTGCATTCTGGGGTTTAACCTTGGTTAGAAATCCAGAAGCTGAAATAGATGGTGATAAGTCAATGTCTGAAAAGATGATGGCTAATATGACCGCAAGAAGTATCGAAGAAGCTCCTTTATCAAGAATGAATATGGCAGGTATGGGAAAGAAAATGCTGGAGGGAATGATGGAGGACAATGACACTCCTACAATTGAAGCATTTCTTAAAGGTGCCTTAAAGAAAGGGGTCCATATGAAGGCATGTAAGCTTTCATGTGAGATTATGGGCTTTGGAGAAAAGGAGCTGTTACCTGAGGTTGAGATAATCACAGCGGAGGATTATTTAAAGGATGCTTTAAAATCACAGATTCAGTTATTTATTTAGTGGAAAGGATACTTGAGAGGAGTCTCAAAGTATCCTTTCTCCAATTTAAATATCTTAGCTTAATCCTTATTGTAGTACTCATAATTATTTATACTGGGTATATATTAATATATGTAACACAAGTATTAGTAAAATGGAGGTTTATTATGAAACGATTTATGGCACTAATCCTAATAATATTATTTATAATTTTTCCAATCATGGTACAAGCAGAGGAGGGTCTTGAGATTGAATATTGGGGCGTTTCCTCTCAACTATTAGAAAATGGAGATTTAAAGATTACCGAGGACATTACTTACAATTTCAATGATAAATTCAATGGAATATATAGGGATATAAATTTAGATGGAACAGATGGTATGGAGAATTATACAATCTCAGAAGTCACATCTGGTCATATTATAGAATACGAAAATAACCAAGCTGCTAAAAAAGGAGATGCAAATGTATATAGCTATGAAATGAATGGAAACACACAAAGATTTATGATATATTCCCCTTCTAAGAATATAAAAAAGACCTTTAGACTAAGCTATACTCTTAAGAATGTAGCAGTGATTCATAATGATACAGGAGAGCTATATTTCAAATATCTTGGAGAAGAAAATGAGACTTCTATTCATAATTTCACTGCAACCCTAGAGCTTCCTAAAATGAATATAGATGCTGTAAAAATCTTTGCTCATGGTCCCTTGAATGGAAATATCTACTTTACAGATGATAATCTAATCAAGCTGGATGTTATTAATGTTCCATCAAACACATTTATTGAAGCAAGGATTCTATATCCTACTGAATATACTCCTTTGTCTCAAAAAATGGGAAATAACAGTAAAGATACTATCCTACAGGAGGAGCAAAGCTTTTTAGAATCCATAGAAAGAGATGCAATTAGAAGAGAAAGTAATAAGAACTTGTTCAATAATATATCTATAGGCATTGTTGCCTTAGGTGTTGCAATGACAGGTTTATTTATAAAGTTTATGCGAAGGGATAAAAGGATAGATTATATGGCGAACCCTTACCCAGAGGAAATCTCCCCTGCCGAGCTTAATATGTTTATGACTGGCTATATGAATTCCCGTGGACTTATGGCTACTATATTTGACCTTGCAAGAAGAGAATATATATCAATAACCGAGCTTAATAAAAGCGGTCCAGGCTTTTCGAAGAAGGAATTAAAATTAAAGGACTATGAGTTCACAATAACAAATAAAAATGAGGTCGATCTTTTAGAACACGAAAAGTATCTATTAACTTGGTTATTTAATGAGGTAGGAGATGGTTATAAGGTTAGCACCTACGATATCGAAGATTTAAGAAAAGATAATGCCTTAAGCTATCATAAAAATTATACTCATTGGTCTAAATTAGTAAATGAAGAGCTAAAACACAGAGGATATTCAGACCCTAAATCAACTAAGATTGGTATAATCCTTATTGTCTTTAGCATTATATTGATAGTATTAAGTATTATAGCTATGGTTTTTGGTGGGTTTTATGGATTCTTATCTTTAAGCATATCATTATTGATATTGATATTCGGAAGTATATTAACTACAAGGAAGTCCCAAAATGGATACATTCAATATAAATTATGGAAGGATTTTAAGAAGGAATTTGAAAACTATAGAGGACTAGATATTCAAATACCTAAGGATAAAGTGCTAATCTATGCAGTTGCCTTAGGCTTTAGCATGAAGGATTTGGATAAAAACAGAAGCATATATAGCCAAGACTATTATCCAATGTACTGGGGAATATGGTATTTTAACAGTATAAACAGAAAAGGCGGTTCGGCATTTGAAGACAGGTTTAATCACAGCTTCTATGGAAACACCGGTACCTCAAATCCAAACTCCACTAACTTTGGTGGCGGAGGCGGATTCTCCGGCGGTGGTGGTGGAGGCGCAGGTGGAGGCGGTTCTGGAGGATTTTAATCTTATTAAGAAATAAGAAAAAAGAAGCCCAAAATTTCTATAAGCAAGCTTATAAGAATCTTGGGCTTTATTGTTGTTCTAGAACGCATTAAATTTATATTAAATCCTTCAATCTACCAGTTATCTTGTATTCCGAATTTCTTAACTCTTCAATATTCTTCTTTCCAAGTAATATCATGAGTATTTTCATCTTATATATTATATTTTCAAGATACTCTTTGGCATATGCATAGCCTCCATGAACAAGGAAAGATAATAGCTCCCCACTTATTCCTACAGTCTGTGCACCAAGTATTAATGACTTTACTATATCCGTTGCATTCCTTATTCCACCACTTGAGATAATATTCAAATCTTTTGGAAGCCTTCTGCAGTTTATTAATGATGCTGCTGTTGGTATACCCCAGTTATAGAGCTCAGTAAAATCATAGGAATGATTTCTCAGATTCTCAATTTCAATAAAATTGGTTCCACCATATCCTGATATGTCTATATATCTAACCCCAATATTATAAAGTCTTTGGGCTACTTCTTTTGACATTCCAAATCCTACTTCCTTTACAATAACAGGTTTATCTAAATTCTTTACTATCGCTTCTATATTATCGATTATTCCTTTAAATTCTCTGTCGCCTTCCTCCATAACCAGCTCTTGAGCTACATTTAAGTGAATTTGAATAGCATCTCCATTTAACATCTCTATAGCCTTCTTGGCTTGTTCAACTGAAGCTTGACCACTTAAGTTGCTAATAACTACTCCCTTATCACCAATTATTCCCCTAACAACCTTGAAGGATTCTATTGCATCTTCATCATCCTCCAAAGCTATGGTTTGAGATCCTACAGCCATTGGAATATCAAATTCCTTAGCTAACTCAGATAAATCATGATTGATTTCCTTTGTTAATGCAGAACCTCCCGTCATTGCATTTATAATAATTGGATAGCTTACCTTTCTTCCTAAAAATTCAATTGAAGTATCAATATCGTTAAAATTTAAGTTTGGTAAAGAATTATGCTCCAAGAATACATCCCCAAAAAGCGTATCCCCCTGAAAAGAAGTCTTCAAATAATTCTCAATATGCTCTTTTTTTCTAGCGCTTCTCATTTTACACCTCTTATTTTGTTTTCTTCCAGATTAAATTTTAATCTGCTAAGTAACTTCCAAACATATCACTTACCATTGTATTTAGAGCATTTCTATCATATACATAATAGCTTACAGGCCCAATATACTGCCCTGAACCAGGTACAGTTTCAGTATTCATATTATCTACATTAATCTTTGTGGCAGAGGCTGCACCTTTTAGCATCAACTTCAATGGTATGTTAGTCTCTACATTATTGTAATATGTCTTTATCAATGATGGTAACTTTAATATATTCTTAGGTTGAAGTGTTTGCTTCACCAATTCCTTCATAAAATACTGTTGAGTTTTAATCCTTCCTACATCCCCTTCAGGGTAACCTACTGTCATATCATTATTATGTCTAAACCTTAAGAAATCATGGGCATTCTTTCCATCAAGCTCTTGAATACCCTTCTTTATATTAATATTTAGTGGTGGCTTCGCTGTAGGGTCTCTATATATCATAGTCATAGGCACATCTACAACTACCCCTCCAATATCATCTACTACATCTTTCACAATCTGATAATCTACCTTTACATAATATTGAAGCTTAATTCCAAGAAAGTCGCTTATAGTTTCTACTGCAAGTTCTGGCCCGCCAATAGCATGAGCAGAATTAACTTTGTCCAGCTTCCCATTGACATTCAATCTTGTGTCCCTAGGGATAGATAATATAGTAATATCTCCAGTTTCTAAATTCACCTTAGTAAGCATCATAGTATCCGTTCTAGTACCTTTGGATTTACTAACATTCTCTGCATCAACACCCATTAAAAGAAATAGAATCTCATTCTTTACAGGGGATTCATCTCCAGGTTCTTCTGCCATAGCTTCATCATCCAAATTGTCATCCGATGCTACAACCGTTTTATTGCTAAATATAGAGCTAAATACAGTTGTATATAGAATCGAAAAAATGATAAAGGATGATAAAAATGCTAAAAAGAACTTCTTTTTCATATTCACACCTCTTTTATATTTACACTACAATAAATAATACTATAAAAAAGGTGGAAATACAATTAAAAATCAGCATGAATTGGTTACAATCCAACTACAAAAATAGGGGTAGAAACCCCTATTTTTAATAACATTTCAATCTATTTGGATAGAAGTCTCTTTTCACCATCAAGAGACCTTATTTCTGTTCCATCTGTACTAAACTCCAATGTTCCAACATACTCACCATTTTCATCTCTAATAGCAAAGTATTGAATTATAACGAATTTACCACCCATATTAATCCAGAACATTTCTTTATCCTTTTTACCTGATTTGAAATCATTTACTATGGATTCTACTACATGTACTGATGCAGGTGGATGACAGTTTTCTACACTTCGACCTATTATAGCCTTAGTCCTAGCGAAGAATCTATCCTTGCTATTGGAGAAGTACTTGACTATATTGTCCTTATCAACAAATGTAAAATCCCCAGGAATATTATTTAGTAAAAGGTTTAGTTCTTTATGAGTTAAGATTCCTGTATCAAATCTTATGGAACCATCGTCTGGAATACTTTCTTTTTTCTCGGCTTTTTTGATCAAGTCTACTCTCTTAAACTCCCATTCTTTCTCAGGTGCAATAATTGAAAAACCTATTTCATCAGAATCATGGTATATGCTTATCCACTCGTCTTCCGTCAAGGTCTCTAGGGCCATTGGAAACAATATACTTTCTTCCTTAAATATCATTTCCTTAATCTGTTTAGCTGCTCCATTTATATCATCTCTTAGCTTATCCTTATCTCCTAAATAATTCTTTAAGCTTAGTTTAATATCCTTAAGCTTTGCTCTAATTTCATCATCTACACCCCACATTACCTTTGGAGGTGCTGTGATTCCGTATTTCTCAAGATATGGAAAAACTAGATTTTCCTTTCTGCTGTAGTGCTTATCTATATCCCATAAAAGATTTAGATCGCCTGTTAGATTATTAATATTATCCTTGGAATCATCCTTTAAAAATTCCTCTAAATTAGTCATTAAGCTTTCATCTATTAGCTTAATTATAGCTTGATTTTCCTTTTTAAAAGTATAAATAGGATGCCCTGGAACCTGATCAGGATGATGGATTTCTTCCAGAGTTCCTTTAAACACTTCTGCATGAACATCACAAAGGTACTGAATTTCTTCAATAGGAAGCCCTTCCTTTACAAGAGCTACTTCCATCTGAGATATTTCAATAGGAGATGTACCTTCTATTACAGCAGCAAATTTTTCCTTAACCTCTTGTACAGATTTCCCTTCATGTAATTCCTTTATAACCTCTTTAAGGAGTTCCTGTCTATGTTCTCGATTGTTTATAAGTTCGCTCATATTATCCCTCCAATTAATAGTGCACTAGAAACATAAGAAGTAATTGCGTAACAATTACTTCTTAACATTGTAAATAGATGGTATCATCCTTTTTAGTTATATTACCCTTATTTCAACAACTTACTCTTAGATAGATAATATTGATTTCACTATATCCTAATCATTATTACTTATATTCCTTGAGCATCCTTATAGCTTCAACTATATATTCATCAGCCTTTGCTAATATGGATTTATTTATTACCCCATTGTTCCCATTAATATCCTCTGTATATTGATATAACATATGACTTGTTATATATCCTTCTAAAGAAGCTGTTTCCTCATAACTTCTTAAAACATCTTCTAGAACCTTTTTATTTCCCGAATTGTAAATTGGTGTATTAGGTAGTCCCTTCATATATGCATTAAGCTTTATTTCATATAGCTCTAGAAGTTTTTCATTTCTTAAGCCTTCTATATATTTGTTCAAATGACCCTCTGTCTTTATAATCCTATCCGCTAATTCCTTAAAAGATATTGTGATGCTACCATCAGCAAATGGCATATCATCAGAATCCATAGCCATTATCTCTAAATACTCCCTTAGCTCATCTGAAATATTGTTGCTAAATTTCACTAGTTTTGAATAGTCAACTATAGGATAGAATTCACCTTCAAGGTTAACTAGCCTATACATATTCTTATATGCATTTTGAATCTCTTCCTTTAATTCACTATTCTTAATCGCAGATATCTTCTCCTCAGGGAAGTATTTTTCCGTTCCCCCTATAGCCATTAATTCATCGTCCTTGTCAGTTGCAAATATTCTATTCATAAGGTCTTCTTTATCCCCAACTAGCTTATTCTCCAGCTCATCAATCATGATATCCGCTTCTATTTGGCTTAGCTTCATTATATTAGCATCGATAAAAGGGATAATTTCTTCTGAGTTATAGTCACCTCCAATTAGGGCATTGAAATCATTCATGATAACTTCCTTTTCATCTTCAGTAGCTTCTTGTGGCTCTTCAGAAACCGGAGGATTAGGTGTCGGTTCTACAGGTTCCTCTTTCTTCTTACACCCTGCCAAAAGTACGAAAATTGCAAGTACAAGTACTTGTAGAAACACTTTTTTTCTCATGCTATCTCACCCTTCTTTCTTTATACTTGTTTTACTTATACCCATGGGTTACAAAATTATTTGATTTAATATTTACAATTTAATTACATTAAAACTGTTAAAAAAATTGAAAGCCTCCAAATGGAGGCTTTCGATTTTAGTTGTTCACTTTTAGATATTCACCTTTAATTAATCCGGTATACAAACTCTCATACCTTCAACAAAATCTTCAGGTGCTAGATTTGGATTTGCCTTTAGTATTCTTCCTACAGTGGTGTTGAATTTATCTGCTAGATAGAATACTACAGGTTCATCTCCCTCAGGTATGTCAGAAGGTTTGATTATATATGATGTGAATCCCCTAGGACAAGGGCATCCTCTATCTTTATGAGGAAGTATACAAAGCTCTTGACCTACCTTAATCATATCAAAATCTAAATTAGGGTTTCCAGCTTTTAAGTCCATTATTGAAATATTAAATTTTACAAGGATTGAACTTATAGTATCTCCTCTTTGTACTATATAAATAGTACCTCCAGGACATCTAACTGGTGGAGTTTTTTCAGGAATACAAATTATTTGGCCTATCTGTAGATTATTAGGATCAATTCCTGGATTTGCTTTCATTAGCTCAGCTACTGTTACATTATATTTCATAGCAATTGAATATAAAGTGTCTCCTGCTTTTACTACATAATACATTCCATCACATATTGGAGTTGGTGTTCCCATTGGAATACAAATTATCTGACCAACTATTAGATTATTAGGGTCTAAACCAGGGTTAAGTCTCATTATTGCTTCAACAGTAGTGTTGTATCTTATAGCCAACATATAAAGAGTATCTCCAGGTCTTATAGTATAGCTAAAGGAACCTATAGGACACATTGGTGGTGGCATTGTTCCTGGTATACATATCACTTGACCTATTTGTAGGTTATTTGGATCAATTCCTGGATTTAGAGCCATTATTGCACTTACTGTTGTATTAT
>CAZAJU010000028.1:0-23718 GCA_964485455.1 uncultured Tissierella sp. | reverse complement strand
CTGTAAATAAATTCACATATTTCCAATCCTTAAATTAAATGAACACAATTTACTATATTCTACCATCGTTTAGAATATAGTAAATTGTGGTTTTTGAATTACTTTGATAATATTAAAATATGAAACATAATATTCTGATGCATGACATATGAGAGGAGCACTTGTGACATGGAAGCTAGAAAAAGAATACTAATAAAAGGTCTCATAATATTAATATCTATAACCCTTTTTATGATCTATGTTTACAGATACAACAAAGAATATAATTACGGCTATAAAATTTACCATAATTATGAGGGAATAAAATACCAATCTAATAAGATGGATTCCGCTGTTCCAGTTAATATTATTATTGATGGGATTTATAAAAAAAAATACGGTTCTAAAGATTATATGTTCCAAGGAGATATTATAATAAATGGTGAACCTAGTCATAGCAGTGGACAAAATGAATTTGTTTTCAACGAATATAACATGAGCAGTTTAGAAAATGATAGTTTTAGAGGTATGTTTTATATTTCGGGTATGATGCAGGAAATAACCATAAAGATATTCGAGCCTAATGATATGGGGGGCCATAGTTTCAGTCATGGAGATGGATGGTTAATCTCAGCACCCAGCAACAATCGAGAAGAAGCAGTTAAATTATCAATAAAATTAATTGGGGAAGGTCAAGCAAATAGTCTCATAAGATAAAAATATTTATTACGAAATTTTAATAAATTATTTTCAAAAAAAGTGTCACAAAATCCTCTCCTAAATCGTTTAAATATCAGAGGTAATTGCAAAGCAATTACTTCACACCATTGCAACGAGGCGGTAATTCGATGATACCTTCTATTGAGTCACACCACATAATAGCTCCACTTTTTAAGAATTTGGGACACACGCCTCGTTTTATATATGAAGAGTTTTTTAGATTCTATGTATCAGTTTAATATGATAAACCATGGGTAAATAAAAATAAATTAAATATTTAACAATGATTTAAGAAATTCTTAAGAATTGTGTAAGAAAAATCTAATAATTTTATCATATAATATATCTGATTACATAGATTTGTTAAATGAATAGCAAACGGGGGGATATTATGAGAAAAAAGATACTTATGCTATCATTAATAATGACGGTTATACCATTAGTAAGTTGCCAGTTCTACTCTAAGGATGAAAGGGAACTTATACAATTTATTGAAGGATTTTATGATATCCAATATAGTGCATATTCAAGTCTTGAGTACATAAATATTGAAAACTACCTGGATATGACTAGGGTACAAAACAAGAATAAAGTTACAGCCCTTAAGAAAATCATCATAGAGAGAAAACATATGGATGATATGAAGTATTGTTATATTCATAAGAACAAATATCCTGTGGAAATGAAAGTTGAAAATATAAGAATAAACGGAGATTATGCAGTGGTAGATATAGGTATTGAACTAATGAAGGACAGGCACTACCCTGTATTTATAACAGAAGGTGAAAACAGGTTTACATTAAAGAAGGAAGATGGCTGGAGGATAGTAAGCCATGGCTATGAGGGCATGGAAGCATTTGAGACCTCCTTTAGAGAGCTCCTTCCTAAAATAGATGAGGAAAAGCTTAAAAGAATAATAGATAATGAATACGGTGAGTCGCCATTTTCCATTAAAACTACCTCTTGATTTGGTAGTTTTAATTCTATAGGAAGATTTAACTAGATAATCTTGGAGGTGTTTAGTGTGAAAAAAATCACTTTGTTGCTTGCATTGCTACTAATATTAACAGCTTGCAACAGCAATGCAAATTTAACTGCGGTAAATTTAATGAAAGATATTGACAGAAACAGCATTTCTCCGATTGCTATTGATAATCTAAAGAAAGACGATGCTAATAAAACAGTGGAAATTGCTGATTTTTCCCTTGATATATTTAAAAAAATTTATAAGGATGAAAACATACTTATCTCCCCTCTATCTATCATTTCAGCTCTAGCTATGACGGCAAACGGTGCTCGAAACCAGACTCTTACGCAAATGGAGTCGGCCTTTGGCACAGATATAAGTAGCTTAAATGAATATCTTCATTCTTTCAAAGCTTACCTTCCTAGTGGTGATAAGTACAAGGTAAGTCTAGCTAATTCCATTTGGATTAAGGATAAAGAGGGCTTTAAGGTAGAGGGAGAATTTCTGCAAACTAACAAGGACTATTATGATGCGGAGGTCTATAAAGCTCCCTTTAATGATAGTACAAAAAATGATATTAACACTTGGGTAAATGAAAAAACCGATGGACAGATTAAAGAGCTACTGAAGGAAAAGCCTGATGAAGATGCTGTAATGTATCTTATAAATGCCCTATCCTTTGATGCTGAGTGGATGAATATCTATGAGGAAACCGCTGTCCGTGAGGGAGAATTTACTACACAAACCGGTGACAAAAGAACAATTGACTTTATGGACAGCACAGAATACAGCTATATTGAGACCAAAAATGCCATTGGATTTTCAAAGCCTTATGCCGATAATAAGTATTCCTTTGTGGCATTGTTGCCCGATGAAGGACTTAAGCTATCGGAATTTACAGCTTCATTAGATGCTCAAGGGCTAATTGAAGCCATCAATAACCAAAGTGATGACCAGGTTGATACCTCCATTCCTAAGTTTGAATTTGAGTTTAGCGAGGAACTTTCTGAAATATTGATGTCGCTGGGTATAAAGGATGCTTTTGATGCAGATTCTGCAGACTTCAGCTCGCTTGGACAGTCTAATGAAGGGAATATCTTTATAAATAGGGTAATCCATAAGACAAAAATTGAGGTAGATGAAAAAGGTACAAAAGCGGGAGCTGTTACTGCTGTAGAAATGGCTGCTGAAAGTGCCCCATCAGAGCCCAAGGTAGTCAACCTAAATCGACCATTTTTCTTTATGATAGTAGATAATGAGTTTAGTATGCCGATTTTCATAGGTGTTTTAAATGATGTAAGATAATAAAATAAATCTGCATAGATGAAAGAATAGTATTGGGTATAATTAAAATAGAAAGGGTGATATAAATGAAATGGGAAGAAGTTAGAACTATTTATCCTAATCAGTTTGTAAAGCTACAAATCTTAGATTTCCATATGGTTAATAATATGAAGATTATTGATGATATGGCTGTTATAAGGGGATTTATAGATAATAAAGAGGCAACTAAGGAGCTTGTAAGGTCAACAGGGGATATCATAGTTTATCATACTAGCAATAAAAAAATAGAAATAGAAATAAAGAATGTTAGAAGCTACAGAGGAATAATCTAATAAATATAGAATACAAAGAAGGACTACTTTTTACTACTATAGAAATTCATTTTAGAGATAAATCAAAATTAATCAATAATATAGTAATAGATACTGGAGCCTCTATATCCATTATATCACCAGATATTGTAGATGATATAGGTATATTTGCTGAGGCTGGAGACCCAATAGTATCTTCCATGGGTATAGGTGGAACCATACATAATTCATTTGAAAAAAATATTGATATGATAAAAGTTGAAAATAAAGGACTAAATAATATTAAATTAGACTTTGGAATAATTGATTCAAAAGGGGAAATTAACGGTCTATTAGGGTTAGATATTTTAATTAAACTTGGTGCATTAATAGACTTAGATAAGCTAAAATTAGGATTTAAAGATTGAAGATATGTATAATTTTACTCATCATTAAAAGTGGTGAGTTTTTCTATGTAGTCTGATGATTTTTCATTCTAAATATTATTTAATTCAAAATATGAATTGTCATTTGTCATATGCAAATACTATGTTATACTATCATTAATTGGAGGAATAACATGGAATTTGTATTGCCTGATTATGTAAATGACGTTTTAAATAGATTAAATAATGCAGGTTTTGAAGCCTATTTAGTAGGTGGAAGTGTGAGGGATATGATCCTTTGGAAAAATCCTGCAGATTATGATATTACTACATCTGCAACTCCTGATGAAATCCAGGAGGTTTTTAATGATTTTAAGACTGTGGATATTGCAAAGAAATTTGGCACTATAATCCTAGTTCACCCCGAAGGTGATATGGAGATTACAACCTATAGATCAGATGGAGAATATTCAGATGGAAGAAGGCCTGATGAAGTCTTCTTCTCCAAGGATATAAATATAGATTTAAGTCGTAGGGATTTCACCATCAATGCCATGGCATACAATATTAGAGAGGGTTTTATAGACCCATTCAATGGCAGAGAAGATATCAAAAGAGGAATAATAAGAACGGTAGGAAATCCTTATGAACGGTTCAAAGAGGATTACCTAAGGATAATGAGAGCTATAAGATTTGCTTCACAGCTAAATTTCAAGCTAGAAGACCGCACATATAAAGCCTGTGGTGAATTAAGCTATTCTTTAAAAAATATTAGTTCTGAAAGAATAAGAGATGAGCTGTTTGCCATATTAATGTCTCCAATACCATCAAAGGGAATAATCCTAATGAAAGAGCTAAAGGCACTTTATGTAGTTTTACCCGAACTCTTGGATACTATTGGATTTAATCAAAAAAATCCTAACCATAGCAGAGAGTTATTTGACCATATCCTATGTGTATTGGATAACACACCACCTGTTTTGGAAATAAGAATGGCAGCTCTTTTACATGATATAGCAAAGCCTCTTACCTTTACAGTAGATGAAAAGGGGATTGGACATTTTTTAAGTCATGATAAGATTGGAGCTGAGATTTCTAAGGGTATACTAAGTAGATTAAATTGCTCTAGGGAATTTATAGATACAGTCTGTAAGTTTGTTAGGGAGCATATGCATCATCCAAGTATGAAGGATAAAGGCCTGAAAAATCAGCTTATGAGGGTAGGAGAAGAAAGGATTTTTCAATTAGCTGAGCTTAAAAAGGCTGATATGAAATGCAAGAATGGTAAGAGGGATACTAGTATAATCGATGAAAGAGTTGAAAGGATTAAGGAAATTATAAAAAATAAGGAACCATATCATAAAAATCACCTAAAATTAAACGGTAATGATATAATATCCTTAGGTTTTTCAAGAGGAGAGATTATTGGAGAAATTTTTGATTATTTATTGGAGGAAGTACTAGAACATCCGGAGTATAATACGAAGGAAAAATTGATTGAACTAGTAAAAAACAAAATGGAAAACAAACAAGTGACCATAAACAATTAACATTAAAAATGAACAACTACTATTAGTTGTTCATTGATAGCATGGAGGGATAATAAATGGGTAAATTATTTGGAACTGATGGAGTAAGAGGTGTTGCAAATGTAGAGCTTACTCCTGAATTGGCATATAAAATAGGAAGAGCAGGTGCCTATGTACTTACTAATTCTAAGAAGGGCAAGGTTCTTGTAGGAAAGGATACAAGAGCATCAGGTGATATGCTTGAGGCTGCACTTACAGCAGGGTTTTGTTCAATGGGACTAGATGTGGTTTCCTTAGGTGTAATACCTACACCGGCAGTAGCTTATCTTACTAGAAAATACGAGGCTGTAGCAGGTGTGGTAATCTCAGCTTCCCATAATCCTGGAGAATATAATGGTATAAAGTTCTTTAACTTTGAAGGTCTAAAGCTTCCTGATGAAGTTGAAGAGAAAATTGAAGAATTAGTCCAAAACCATAAGGATATTGATGTAAGACCTATAAAGAACGAAGTTGGTAGAGTATATTTTGAACAAAACGGAGCTAACGATTATAAGGATTTCCTTAAGTCATCAATCAATGTAGATTTAACTGGCCTAACAGTTGCAATAGATTGTGGACATGGTGCTTTATCTAAGATTGGACCAGAAACTTTAGAGGAATTAGGAGCTAAGGTAATAGTAGTAAATAATAGTCCTGATGGTATGAATATAAATATGGCTTGTGGGTCAACTAAGCCTGAAATAATCCAAAAGCTTGTATTAGAACATAAGGCTGATGTAGGCGTATCCTTTGATGGAGATGCAGATAGAATAATTGCAGTAGATGAAAAAGGTCGTATATTGGACGGTGATCATATCTTGGCTATTTGTGGTACTGACCTTAAGAATAAAGGAAAGCTAAAAAATAATACTGTAGTAGGAACTGTAATGACTAATATGGGACTAGACGTATATCTTAAGGAAAATAGTATTGGAATAGTTAAGACTGCTGTAGGAGATAGATATATTTTAGAGGAAATGTTAAAGAACGGCTATTCCATTGGAGGAGAACAGTCAGGTCATATCATATTCTTGGATTATAACACCACAGGAGATGGACTTGCTACAGGTCTACACTTACTAGAGGTAATGAAATCTGTTAACAAACCCTTATCTGAATTAAATGATATAATGAAAAATTATCCTCAAATTCTTTTAAATGCAAAGGTTGATAACAGTTACAAATATAAATATATGGAAAACCCGGAAATTAAGACAGAGATTGAGAGAATTGAAGAGTTATTCCATGGAGAAGGCAGGGTGGTTATTAGACCATCGGGTACTGAGCCTTTAGTAAGAGTTATGATTGAAGGAAAAGACCAAGATGAAATAACAAAAATTGCACAAGATTTAGTTGATTTTATTGAAGCAAGAATTGGAATAAAATAGGGGTGGTTTAAGTGGATAAAAAAATTGTAGCTGATAGCAGTTGCGATATGAATGAGGATTTAAAAAATAGAATGGATGTAAGTTTAGTTCCTTTCAAGATAGATATAGATTCAAATTCATATATAGATGATCAGAATATTGATGTATATAAAATGGTTAATGATATGAAGGCTAGCCCAAATCCAATTAAAACTTCTTGCCCTTCGCCAGGTGATTTTGCTAAGGAATATAAGGATGCTGAAAATATATTTGTTGTTACTATTTCTGAACAACTTTCAGGAACATATAATAGTGCAATTTTAGCGAAGGAAATGATTTTGGAAGAGTTTCAAAATAAGTTCATTCATGTATTTAACTCTAAATCTGCAAGTATCGGAGAGACTCTCGTGGCACTTAAGATTAAGGAATGTATAGATGAGAAACTTTCCAACAATCAAATAGTGGAAAAGGTAGAAAAGTTCATTGAGGAAATGAAGACATATTTTATATCTGAGGACCTTAGTAATCTAATCAAGAATGGTAGAATATCTAAGACAAAAGGGCTGATAATCAATGCATTAAATATCAAGCCTATAATGCGTGCCAATAATGAAGGAAATATCGAAATGGTTGATAAGGCTAGAGGAAGCAAGAAAGCCTTTAAAAGACTAGTGGAGATAGTTGGGGAATCAGGAGTAAAATTTGAGGAAAGAATTCTTGCAATATCTCATGCCAACGCTCTACAAAAGGCAATTGATCTAAAGGAAGACTTGAAAAAATTTAATTTTAAAGAAATTCTAATTGTAGAGACCAAAGGTCTAAGTACAGGCTATGTTAATGATGGTGGGATTATTATAGCCTTTTAAAAAACATGTAAAAATATTATTGACAAATCTCATTTTGATGCTATAATTATATAGTGAGCAATTTGAGTGCTCAATAGTATGCGGGATTGGCGGAATTGGCAGACGCGCTAGACTTAGGATCTAGTGTCATTGACGTGGGGGTTCAAGTCCTCTATCCCGCACCAGATGAAACCAGTGGTGATACCATTGGTTTTTTTACTATGTATCGAGATAATGTTTGTTATGTCAAAAATCTATGGTATAATTATGTAGTTGAAAACAGAAGAAAATATCTATTTTTAGGGGGCAAGGCACATGGCAGTATTTGAGAAAAAAGAAAATAATACAGTATATTTTAATATCGAATTAGAATCAGACAAATTTGAAAAAGCAGTTCAAGAGGCTTATCTTAAAAACAGAGGTAAATTCAATTTTCCTGGTTTTAGAAAGGGTAAAGTTCCTAAGAAGATTATCGATATGAACTATGGAGAGGATTTCTTCTATGAAGATGCTATAAATGCTTTATTACCAGAGGCATATGATTTGGCAGTAAAAGAATTAAATTTAGAACCTGTAGATTCACCACATGTAGACTTAGATGAGATAGTTAAGGGGCAGCCAGTCCTAGTAAAGTTCCATGTAGACGTTAAGCCTGAGGTAAAACTTGGTGATTATGAAAGTATAGAATTAGAAAAGATTGAGTATAATGTTACAGATGAAATGGTAGATGCTGAGTTGAAGAGAGCTCAAGAAGCAAATGGTAGAGTAATCGATGCAGGGGACAGAGAAGTTCAAACTGGTGACATTCTAACTATAGATTATGCAGGATTTGCAGATGGTGAACAATTTAATGGTGGAACTGCAAATGGTCAGACTCTTGAAATTGGCTCCAACACATTTATTTCAGGTTTTGAGGATCAACTTGTGGGTAAGAAGAAGGGTGAGGAAGTAGAAGTTAATGTTACTTTCCCGGAAGAATATCATGAAGAGAGCTTAAAAGGTAAACCAGCTACATTTAAAGTTACTATCCATGAGATCAAAACTAAGGAACTACCAGAACTAGATGATGAGTTTGCAAAGGATGTAAGTGAATTTGATACATTGGATGAATATAAGGCTGATATCAAATCTAAGCTTGAAGAATCCTATGCTAGCCAAGAAAAGATTGATAAAGAAAACAGAGTTGTTGAAAAGGTAGTTGAATTAGCTGAAGTAGATATTCCAGAAGGAATGATTAAATCACAAATTGATAGTGAAGTTGCAGATTTTGAATATAGAATGAGAATGCAAGGTCTTGAACTTGATAAATACTTACAATATACAGGAATGAATATTGAAAGTCTGAGAGAACAATTAAGACCAGTTGCTGAAAAAAGAGTAAAGGGCGATTTAGTTCTTGAAGCTATTGCATGTGCAGAAAAAATTGAAGTAAGTGAAGATGAATTAGATGCTGAGCTTAGAAAGATAGCTGAACAATATAAGCAAGAAGATGTTGAAAAGTTTGTTACAGATATGAAGAAAGGCGATTTAGGATATCTAAAGTCGGGTATAACAAACAATAAAGTAATAGACCTACTTTTGACAAAAGTTAAATTTAATTAGTAGTAATAGGAGGGATGATTATGGCTTTAGTACCAATGGTAGTGGAACAAACTAACCGTGGGGAAAGATCATATGATATTTATTCAAGACTTTTAAAAGAAAGAATCATATTCTTAGGTGGAGAAGTAAATGATGTAACTGCTGACCTTATAGTGGCTCAGTTGTTATTCCTAGAAGCAGAGGATCCAGAAAAGGATATACAATTATATATTAATAGTCCAGGCGGTTCTGTAAGTGCTGGATTTGCAATTTATGACACAATGCAGTACATTAAACCGGATGTATCAACAATTTGTATTGGTAGAGCTGCTAGTATGGGTGCTTTTCTATTAGCTGCTGGACAGAAGGGTAAGAGATTTGCTCTTCCTAATGCTGATATAATGATCCACCAGCCTCTTGGCGGTGCCCAAGGTCAAGCATCTGATATCATGATTCAAGCAGAGAAAATCATACAGATAAGAGAAAGAATAAATAACATTTTATCTGAGAGAACAGGTCAACCTATAGATAAGATTACTAATGATACTGACAGAGATTATTATATGACAGCTGAAGAAGCAGTTGCATATGGTATAATAGATGAAGTCGTACAAAATAGGAACGTGAAACAAGGTTAGTCCTTGTTGTAGTGGTTTGAACCAATTGTATTTCAATTGGTTCTGAAACTTAAAGGAGAGGTGAGTCCATGGCGAAAAATGATGATAAACAACTACGTTGTTCTTTTTGCGGTAAGCCACAGGATCAAGTTAGAAGGCTGATAGCTGGCCCAAATGTTTATATATGTAATGAATGTATAGAATTGTGTCAGGAGATTATCGAGGAGGAGTTTGTTGAATCATATGATTATGATTTAGATGAAGTTCCAAAGCCATCTAAGATTAAAGATACCTTGGATGATTATGTAATTAAGCAAGAAAGAGCAAAGAGAGCCTTAGCAGTAGCTGTTTATAACCATTATAAGAGAATAAATAAAAAGCCATTGAAGAGTAATGATATAGAATTGCAAAAGAGCAATATTGTAATGATTGGACCTACAGGATCAGGTAAGACACTTTTGGCCCAGACTCTAGCAAAAATATTGAATGTACCATTTGCAATAGCTGACGCTACATCTCTTACAGAGGCAGGATATGTTGGTGAAGACGTTGAGAATATTATACTAAAGCTTATTCAAGCAGCTGACTATGATATAGAAAGAGCTGAAAAGGGAATAGTATATATAGATGAAATAGATAAAATTGCAAGAAAGACTGAAAATCCTTCAATCACACGTGATGTAAGTGGTGAGGGAGTACAGCAAGCACTTTTAAAAATCCTTGAAGGAACAGTAGCAAATGTTCCACCTCAAGGTGGGAGAAAGCATCCACATCAAGAATTTATCCAAGTCGATACTACGAACATACTATTTATTGTTGGTGGTGCTTTCGATGGTCTGGATAAAATAATTCAAAACAGAGTTGGAAAGAAATCCATGGGATTTGGTTCAGATTTAAAGGCCCAAGAGAAGAGTTCATTAGGTGAGCTTTTAAAGAGTTTACAGCCTGAAGACCTATTAAAGTTTGGTCTAATCCCTGAATTCGTTGGTAGATTACCTGTAATGGTAACTCTTGAAGAATTAGACGAGGATTCTCTAATAAAGATTCTTACTGAGCCAAAGAATGCTCTTGTAAAGCAGTATAAAGAGTTATTTAATATGGATGATGTGGAACTAGAATTTGAAGATGGAGCTTTAGAAGCAATTGCTAAAAAGGCAATTGAGAGAAAGACTGGAGCTAGAGGTCTTAGAAGCATCATAGAAGAGACTATGCTTGATATAATGTTTGATTTACCTGAAAGAGAAGATATAGAAAAGTGTGTAATAACTAAAGAAACAATAGAGAAAAAGGGAGAGCCTACTTTGGTACTTTCTGATAGGAAAAAGAAGAGTAGGACAAAGAAAACCGGCAGTAATGAATCTGCATCATAAAGGCTCACAATAGTGAGTCTTTATTTTTCTAGAAAATAAAATTTGGGGAGGGAGAAAATGAACAATATATATACAATAGAGAACAAAACCCTGCCACTAATTCCTTTAAGAGGGATATCCATATTTCCTTATATGGTAATTCATTTCGATGTAGGTAGGGAAAAGTCCATCCAAGCATTGGAGCAATCCATGTTAGATGACTCCCTTATCCTTCTATGTACACAAAAAAATCCTAAAGTAGATGAGCCTGGTGTAGGGGATTTCTACCATGTAGGCACAGTAGCCAAGGTAAAGCAGATGCTTAAGTTGCCAGGTGGAAGCATTAGGGTTTTAGTGGAAGGAATAAGCAGAGGTAGAGTATTAAATGTTACACAGGACGACCCTTATTTCGAAGCTGAGATCGAGGACTTAACATATGACCCTGAATCCATTCAGACTAGCCAGGACATGGAAGCAGCTATGAGATTGGTTGTGGAAGATTTAGAGGAGTATATCTCATTAAATACAAAGGTGTCCTCTGAGGTTTTAGTATCTATATCAGATATAGATGACCCAGGCAGACTTGCAGATGTGATATCTTCCTATATATTTCTAAAGCAAGAAGATGACCAAAAGATATTAGAAACCTTCGACTTCTATGAGAGGTTGGAGGTGCTCCATGGTATACTTCAAAAGGAAATTGAGCTTCTAAAAATAGAGGATAAGATAAACCAAAGGGTTAAAAAACAGATAAATAAGGTTCAAAAGGAATATTACCTTAAGGAACAGCTTAAAGCTATTCAAAAGGAACTTGGTGAAGATGATGATATCTCCAATGACGTAGAGGATTATAGGGAGAAAATAGAAAAGCTCAAGCTTACTAAGGAAGTTAAAGAAAAGGCTTTGAAAGAAGTAGATAGACTAACAAAGATGAGCCCTCATTCAGCAGAAGTAGGAGTTATAAGAACTTATCTGGATTGGATAGTAGAGCTTCCATGGAATAAAGAATCCAAGGAAAAAATAGATATAAAGAAAGCTAGGGAAATCCTGGATGATGACCATTACGGCTTAGATGATGTAAAGGAAAGGATTTTGGAGTTTATTGCTATAAGAAAGCTAACTAAAAGCATGAAGGGACCTATATTATGTCTTGTAGGACCTCCAGGAGTAGGAAAGACATCTATAGCACGTTCAATTGCTAAGTCTTTAAATAGAGAATTTGTAAGAATGTCTCTAGGAGGCGTAAGAGATGAAGCGGAGATACGAGGTCATAGAAGGACTTATGTAGGAAGTATGCCTGGTAGAATTATCAGTTCTATTAAGAAGGCAGGTACAAAAAACCCATTGTTCTTATTTGATGAAATTGACAAGCTGGCTAGTGACTTTAGGGGAGATCCAGCTAGTGCATTGCTAGAGGTATTGGATCCAGAACAAAATTCAACCTTCACAGATCACTTCATGGATATGCCCTTTGACCTTTCTAAGGTATTCTTTGTAACCACAGCTAATACAACATCAAGTATACCAGCTCCGCTTCTTGATAGAATGGAAGTAATAAGAATTAGTGGCTATACAGATGAGGAAAAGCTTCAAATCTCATTGAAGTATCTTCTTCCTAAACAAATCAAAGAGCATGGATTAAATGATGAACAGCTTCAAGTCTCCGAATCAGCTATTAAAGGTGTAATAAACTACTATACTAGAGAGGCTGGAGTTAGAAATTTAGAAAGAAATATTGCTAACATATGCAGAAAAGCTGCTAGGAAAATAGTTGAGGATGATTTAAAACTGGTTCGCGTAAATTCAGGGAATTTGGAGAACTATTTGGGGAGTAAAATTTATAGGTTTGATTCTGTAGAGGAGAAGAACCAAATAGGTGTAGCTAATGGGCTTGCATGGACAGCAGTAGGAGGAGAAACCCTTTCAATCGAGGTAACGACTATGAAAGGAACAGGAAAGTTGCAGTTAACAGGAAAGTTAGGGGACGTAATGAAGGAATCAGCTATGACTGGAATCAGCTATATTAGAGCAAATTCTGAAAGATTAAATATTGAACCTGATTTCTATAAGGATATGGATATTCATATTCACGTTCCAGAAGGTGCTATACCAAAGGATGGTCCTTCAGCAGGCATTACTATAGCAACTGCTGTTGCATCAGCTTTGTCAAACACACCTATAAATAGAGAGCTTGCTATGACAGGTGAGGTAACCCTTAGAGGAAGAGTGCTTCCTATAGGTGGAGTTAAAGAAAAGGTCCTAGCAGCACATAGAATGGGCATAAAGAAAGTTTTATTGCCTTACGAAAACACTAAAGACCTAGATGATATCCCTGATAGAATTAAGAAAAAGATGGAGTTTGTGATGGTTAAAAATATGGATGAAGTGCTTCAACATGCCTTTATAGCTAAGGATGAAAAAGATGAAAATAATTAAGTCGGATATTCAAGCCATAGCAGCACTACCAAAGCAATATCCACAAGACGACCTTCCGGAGATAGCTTTTGCCGGCAGGTCCAATGTGGGTAAATCCTCCTTTATAAACTCTATGATAAATAGGGTCAATCTTGCAAGGACAAGCGGTAAGCCTGGAAAGACTAGAACTATAAATTTCTATATTATTAATGATAGTTTTAGGTTAGTGGATTTACCGGGATATGGATATGCCCAAGTATCGATGTCTGAAAGGAAAAAATGGGGAGAAATAATAGAAAAATATTTAAAAAATCGAGAGAATTTAAAGGAAGTAGTCTTAATTGTAGATATTCGACATGAGCCTACTGCACAGGATGTAATGATGTATAATTGGATTAAATCCTTTGGTTATAAAGGGCTAGTTATTGCCACTAAAGCAGATAAGATTTCAAAAGGTAGTTTTCAGAAAAACATTAAAATTATCAAAGAAAAGTTAGAGATTAAGGATGTTAATCTTATTATCCCTTATTCATCTGATAAGAAAATAAATGTAGATAAGGTTTGGGAAATTTTTGAACCAATATTAAACATAACAAAAGACCAGTGATTACTGGTCTTTATGTATATACTAGATTCCTCTATTCCTTTGAGAATTGGTCCTTGGAGGCTCCACATACTGGGCAAACCCAATCATCTGGAATATCAGCAAAAGCTGTACCTGGCTCTATACCCCCATCAGGATCTCCTTCAGCAGGGTCATAAACATAACCACATGGTTCGCATACATATCTATCCATATTATTCCTCCTTTCATAATCAACTATAATAAATATTACCCCAAATATATAAAATTAAACTGAAATAGTAGCTAAATATTATTTTCTTATAGATTAACATCTGTTTCAGCTGGGTAAAATCATATTGACTAAAATAATGGATGTGAAATCAAATGGATTATTTATATGAAGGCACAGTATGTAGTGACCTAGATACTATAAAAAACTTTATAGATAGAACATTATGTAACCTTAGCAGTGTTATAACTGATAAGGATATTATGTTTGATGTAAAGATTATTTTAAATGAACTCATAGTTAATGGAGCCTTACATGGAAACCAATGCATGGAATCTAAATGCGTAAGCCTTAAGCTTGAAATGATAGACAATAAATTGACTATTGAAGTTCAGGATGAAGGAAAAGGAATAGAATACGATATATGCTCCTATAATCCCCATGATTTAAAAACTTGGGGAAGGGGGCTAGTTTTGGTGAATGGACTTTCAGATGAATTTCATGTAGAGAGGAATAGGGTAGTATCTATAAAACATATTTGCTAGGAGGCAGATGGTGTGAAAAAAACATTAATTTTTCTATTGGTAGCTGCTATAATTTTGGGAGGAGTACAGTTGGATGTATATGGAGAAACTGCTTTTAACAAGGAGATGGAAGCAGTTATTTTTAAGGTTAAGACTATGTTTAATATCTCTAATAATTATGATACCTTTAACTCCTCAATAAGTTCTTCTGGTAACAATGTATACTTTTATTTTAACTGGAGCGACTCCACTAATAAAATGGATAACATTAGCATAAGTACTGATTCTAAAGGCAATATAATATCCTACAACAAGTATAATCCAAGTTTTATAGAGCCTGAGTCAAGACTTCCTAAATATGATAGAAACCAAGCGCTTGAAATAGCCAAGGACCTTATTAAAAATGTGGATCCAACTAATATAAATAATATAAAATTAGTTGAAAATAATGATCCCATTCGCTCTGCTGATTATGAATATGGATTTAATTTTACTAGACTTGTAAATAACATTCCTTACCCTGATAATAACATAAATATTACCATAAACAAATACACAGGAGAATTGACAAACTACTATACAAACTGGGATAGAGATATTGAGTTTCCAAATATTACAGGTGTTATTTCAATGGATGCGGGAAAAGTAGCTTACAAGGATAAGATAGGCCTAAAATTAGTATACAAGTCCTCAAATAGAACCTTTAGAGATATTAATACAAACGAACCATCAAAATACTTCTTAGCATATGCACCACTTAATGGTTTAAAGGTAATAGATGCATTTACCGGAGAGACACTAAACATAGAATACTTTGGTGGGAATGGCATGGGTGAAGGTGCAGCTGATGAGAAGGATATGGCTGTTGGAAATACTATTATTACACCTGAAGAAAGGGCTGAAATAGATAAACTTGTAGGGATTTTGGATGTGAATGAATTAGAATCTAAGGCAAGAGAAATCCTATCGTTAGATGACACCTATATACTTCAAGGAAAGAACCTATTTAATGATTACAAGAATCCGGGAGACTATATCTGGTCAGTATACTTTAATAAGAAGATAGATAATGAAGTCTTAAGCGCAGATGTTTCCTTTAATGCTAAGACAGGAGAAATAATTAGTTTCAACAAATACAATGGCTATAATCCAAATGATAAGCCAGTAATAACTAAGAGTGAGGCACTGGAAATTGCTAAGTCTTATTTACAAAACTCACAACCAGAGAAGTTCAATCTTGTTGAACTTGTAGACGAAAATAATAAAGAAGGATTGACAACCTATTATTTTAGATTTATTCGAAAGTCAGATGATATTTATGTAGAAAGTGACGGAATAAATATAGGTGTAGATACAGTTAACAAGGAAGTTATAAATTTCAACCTAGATTGGTTTAGAGGAGAGTTTCCTAAAAAGGGAGATATAATCTCTTTAGATGAGGCATATGACGTATTATTCAATGATATTGGATATGAATTGAAATATGCTACAATTTTTGATTTTAATAAGCCATATGAAGAAAACAAAGAGATTAAGTTGGTTTATGGAGTTAATACAAATAAACCATCCATTATTGATTCCCATACTGGAGAAATTTTGGACTATAATGGTATGCCATATAAGACTAGTAAAGTTGTGGTGTACAATGACTTAGCTAGTTCTTATGCAAAGAATAAAATTGAAACTCTAGCTCAATATGGAGTAGCCTTTAGCTCAGATATGTTTATGCCAAAGCAGAAAATAAAGCAAAAAGACTTTATATATCTTTTATTTAAGTCTATGAACTCCTATAGCAACCATACAGAAGGGGAAATAGAAAACATATACGATGAGTTAATAAGAGCTAATATTATAAAAGAGGATGAAAAGAACCCTGAAAGAATAGTAACTAAGGAAGAAGCAGTTAAATATGTATTGAGAGTTATGAACTATTCAAAGATAGCAGAAATACCTAATATTTTTGGGGATATATTTAAGGATAGTAAAAGCATAGATCCTAATCTAATAGGATATATGAATATAGCGTATGGACTTAGAATTATTGTAGGTGATGGTACTGACAATATCAGACCAAAATATGAACTAAAAAGAGAAGATGCAGCAAGTATAATATATAACTATATGTTTAATTAAATATTCTTAATCAAATAAAAGGTGATCTTTGTATCGCCTTTTATTTTGCAATAAGGCGGAGAGTTCCATAGTCTTATTGTAGTAGTGGAGAAATCCTTATAGGACTTTACTCTAAGCTTAAATATTTATTTTGTATTTGGGATAAAGTATGATAGAATATTAAAGTTAGCGACAAGAACGAACAATTTATGATACAAGAAGGGAAATGTTGAATGAATATTAAAAGAGAAGATGTAAGAAATATTGCCATAATAGCCCATGTTGACCATGGAAAGACTACTTTGGTTGATGCCTTGTTAAAGCAGTCAGGTACCTTTAGAACAAACCAAGTAGTAGAGGAAAGAGTTATGGACTCCAATGATATAGAAAAAGAACGTGGGATAACTATTCTATCTAAGAATACTTCAGTAAATTATAATGGTACAAAGATAAACATAATAGATACACCAGGTCATGCTGATTTCGGTGGAGAAGTAGAACGTGTTTTAAAGATGGTAAATGGAGTAGTTTTACTTGTAGATGCATTTGAAGGACCTATGCCACAAACTAAGTTCGTATTGAAAAAAGCTCTAGAGTTAAAGCTTCCAGTAATTGTGGCAATAAACAAAATCGACAGACCTGAAGCAAGACCAGATGAGGTTATAGATGAATTATTGGACTTATTTATAGAATTAGGTGCAGACGAAAAACAACTTGAATGTCCGTTTGTTTTTACATCAGCAAAGGTAGGAGCATCTTCACTAGTCCCTGAGGTTGAAAATGAGTCTATGGAAATCTTATTTGAAACTATTATGAAATATATTCCTGCGCCTGAAGGAGATATGGAGGCGCCATTGCAAGTTCTGATTTCTACTATAGACTATAACGATTATGTTGGAAGAATAGGAATAGGAAAGATTGATAGGGGTACTATAAAGACTAATCAAGATGCTGTTATAGTGAATTATTTACATCCAGAAAATATAAGGAAGGTAAAAATAAGCAAGCTTTTTGAATTCGAAGGCTTAAATAGAGTTGAGGTTAATGAAGCAACAGTAGGTAGTATAATAGCTGTTACAGGAGTTGAAGATATCCATATAGGAGATACTATTTGTCCTATTGACACTCCTGAAGCTCTTCCATTTGTTAAGATTTCAGAACCAACACTTGCAATGACATTTTCAGTAAACAATAGTCCATTTGCTGGTCGTGAAGGTAAATTTGTAACATCTAGACAGATAAGAAATAGAATATATAGAGAGCTTCAAACTGACGTATCATTAAGAGTAGAGGATACTGAGTCTACTGATGCCTTTAAGGTATCTGGAAGAGGAGAACTTCATCTTTCAGTTCTAATAGAAAATATGCGTAGAGAAGGCTATGAATTCCAGATTTCTAAGCCAGAGGTGCTTTTTAAATATGATGATGATGGCAAGAAGCTAGAACCAATGGAGAAAGTGACCATAGATGTTTCTACTGACTTTATTGGAACAGTAATAGATAAGCTAGGGCAAAGAAAAGGAGAGCTAGTTAGCATGTCAGAAGCTACAAGCGGATATGCTAGAATCATTTTCTCTATACCTGCAAGGGGATTAATTGGATATAGATCTGAATTTTTAACTGATACAAAGGGTAATGGTATAATGAACTCAATATTTGACGAATATGCACCATATAAAGGTGATATTGCTACAAGAAATGTTGGCTCTTTAATAGCCTATGAAACAGGCGAAACCACTACCTATGGTCTTCATGCTGCCCAAGAAAGAGGAGTATTGTTTGTAGGACCAGGTGTAAATGTTTATGCAGGGATGGTAATCGGTTCAAATCCAAAGGGTCAAGATATTGAAGTAAATGTAACTAAAAAGAAAAATCAATCCAACGTTAGAGCATCTGGTTCAGATGAGGCCCTTAGATTATCTCCACCTAAGATAATGTCACTTGAAGAGGCTTTAGAGTTTATTGAGGATGATGAGCTAATTGAGGTAACACCTCTTAATTATAGAATCAGAAAGAGAATTCTTGATGCAAATCTAAGATATAAATCTAAGAAAAATAATTAAAGGAGGATACTATGAGCACCTTTATTGAGGCATATTCATGGATATTTATGAACTTAATATGGATAAATATTCTATTAGGAATACTCTTGGTTTTTTTCGAAAGAAGAAATCCTACTACAACATGGTTGTGGCTAATGGTGCTCATGTTTCTACCTGGTATAGGATTTATACTATATCTTTTTCTTGGACAGGATTTATCAAAATCCAAGATGTTTAAGTTAAAAGAGGATGTTGACAACTGTTATTCGGATATAGCTGAGGAACAGGTAAAACAGCTTGAAAATAAGGAGTTTTATTACAAGGATCCAAATTTCCTTAATTATTCAGACCTTATTAAGATGCATTTGATTAGCAGTAAGGCATATTTTACACAGGATAATACTGTAGAACTATATTTCTCAGGTGAGGAAAAGTTTAAAGCCCTTATGGAAAGCATAGATAAAGCTAAAAGATTTATCCATATGGAATATTATATATTCAAAAATGATGACTTGGGGCAGAAGGTGCTGGATGCTTTAACTAAAAAGGCTAAAGAAGGCCTCGAAGTAAAGCTTTTAGTGGATGGAATGGGAGGTAGGACCCTTACAAAGAAGTTCCTACAGCCTTTTATTGATGCCGGTGGAGAATTTGGGGTATTCTTCCCTCCATTTATACCAATATTCAATGTTCGTATAAATTATAGAAACCATAGAAAGATAGTCATTATAGATGGTATAGAGGCATATCTTGGAGGTTTTAATGTTGGAGATGAGTATCTGGGGAAGAAAAAGAGATTTGGTTTTTGGCGAGATGTTCATATAAAGGTTACAGGTTCATCCATAGGTTCACTTCAATGGAGATTTTATTTAGACTGGAGATTTGCTACAAAGAAGGCTGTCGGAAACTTTCAGAGCTACCTTGTTGAAGATAATATTGATAGTAACGCTGCAGGAATACAAATAGTAACCAGTGGGCCGGACTCTAAATGGCCTAGCATCAAGGATGGCTATATGAAAATGATAGCCAATGCTAGACACAAGATGTATATACAGACCCCGTATTTTATACCTGATGATAGCATGTTTGAGGCAATAAAAACTGCAGGACTATCAGGTGTGGATGTGAGGGTAATGATACCAAATAAACCAGACCATATCTTTGTATATTGGGCTGGCCTAAGCTATATTGGAGAGCTTCTTCATGCTGGTGTCAAATTCTATACCTATGAAAAAGGCTTTCTACACTCTAAGGTATTTATTATGGATGATTTTGTTTCCTCTGTTGGAACGGCAAATTTAGATATTAGAAGTTTTAAATTGAATTTTGAGGTCAATGCATTTATTTATGATGATATAACAAATCTCAAGCTTACTGAACAGTTTTACAAAGACTTGGAAGATTGCAAGGAGATTACAATAGAAAGCTACTCGAAACGCTCTAGGCTAGTGAAAATTAAAGAATCAATTTCAAGGTTATTATCGCCCATATTATGATAAAAAAAAACACCTTAGGATAAACTAATCCTGAGGTGATTTTTTATGAAATTAAGAAAAATTTTATTAATATATGTTATACTGTTATTGGTATTAGCTGGTTGTAAAAAAGATAGTAATCAAACAGCTATTAAACCTAAGGACAAGGCACCTGAAAGTCTTGCTTCCCTTTCTAAGGGGATTGATGACTTGTTAAAAACCGTGGGAGATATTGAAAAGCTATCCCTCGATATTCCATTAGAAGAAGTCCAAAAGAAAAAATCAGAGGAAGATGCAAAAGAGGAAGCTCAAGGAGAAAAAAGTCAAGGTGCCACCCAAGGTGGCAATGGCGAATCAGGATCTAGTGGTTCAGGTAATGGAGAATCCGCTGATGGCATATCAGATAAAAGGCAGCCTACACAGAAATCCAGCGGTCAAAAGCCCACTCCACTAACACCTGATAAGAAAAAAGAAGATATAGATAAGAAGTGGAATGAAGCTCAGAAGAAGATAGAAGATATACATTCTCATTGGAATAGCTTTGAAGCAGAGGGACAGAAGAAGGGCTTAACTAAGGAGTCAGCTGATGCTTTTGAAGTATCCTTCAATAAAATGACCAAGGCTATAGAAGATAAGAAGATCATCGAGGTCTATGATTATGCTAGTCAATCTTTTCTAAGACTAAAGCCAATCTATGATTTATTTACTGACGATATTGGAGGGGATGTATCAGCCATAAAATATGCTGCATATCAGGCCTATCTTAGGGCAGTAGCTAGAGATTTAGTAGGGGCATCTAAGGTTTTAACAGATAGGGGTGAAAACATCAATCTTATAAGGCTAAAGCTGGAAGAGGACAAGAAAGAAAAAGTTGATAAAGTTAATTTATCTTTAATGGATTTTAAGGAAAGTTTTGTAGAAAATAGCAGAAGACTATTTATGATAAAAAAAGATATAATTATCAATAATTTAAAGGAACTAGAAAAATAAGGGGGATAATATGAAATCGGAAGTAATTAAGGACTTTTATGTAGTAAATGGAAAGCTAACAAGCTCCAATGAATTGACAATTTTCGAAGGTATTACTAAACCACCTATTTATGAAATCATTAGAGTAATTAAAGGTGTACCTATTTATCTAGAAGACCATCTAAATAGAATGTATGAATCCTCTAAACTTACAGGGATGGATTTAGGAAGCAGTGAAGGAGATATTAAATCTGCCATAAAAGAGACCATACTCAATAACCATTTGGTAAATGGAAATATCAAACTTTTATCCGGAGAATCAGATGGGAAAAAATTCTTCGCAGCATTCTGTGTAGAAAGTTTCTACCCTCCTAAGGAATACTATGATAATGGAATCAAGACAGTATTATATAATTATGAAAGGGATAATCCTAATGCAAAGGTTCTCCATACTAACTTTAAAGAAGATGTTGCAAGGGTAATGAAGGAGAAGGGAGCTTTTGAAGCTTTATTGCTAAGAAAGGATGGATATATTCCTGAAGGTAGTAGATCTAATATGTTCTTTGTAAAAGGAGAAAAATTATATACAGCTCCTAAGGAAGACATTCTTTTAGGAATTACAAGAAAACACCTTTTCAAAATAGCAGAAAAACTTGGTATCAAAATAGTTGAGAATTCCATTCATGTAGATGATTTAAATAAGCTAGACGGAGCATTTATGACAGGTACAAGCGTAAATATCCTACCTATTTCGGAAATAGATGATATTAAGTTAAATTCAGTAAACAATGAGATTATAAGATCCTTAAATAAGGCTTATGATGATATGATAGCTGAATATGTAGAAAAAAATAAAGAAGAGTGGTCATAGTCTATCTAAATACTTTTATGAAAAAGAAAAACCCGATATCGGGTTTTTTCTTATTACAAATAGGAAAGTTCTACTTTAATAGTTTTTGGTTTAATGAACTTTCCGTTGATGAGTACCAAGAAAAGCTACATCTAATGCTTCTTTAGAAGCTTTTCTTATTCTGCTAACATCTCTATAATTCGTAATATAGTATAGTATGCCTTTTCCATGCCTTGAACTGACACGTATTCGAATTTTCCATGATAGTTTAATCCACCTGTAAAAATATTAGGGCATGGTAAATCCATATAAGATAATCTAGCACCGTCTGTGCCGCCTCTAATAGGCTCTACAATAGGTGTTATACCAATGTCTTCCATAGCCTTTTTAGCCATATCTACAATGTGAATTACAGGCTCAATTTTTTCTCGCATATTAAAGTAGCTATCCTTCAATTCAAGAGAGATTATATCTCCATATTTCTTGTTTAAGAAGGCCACAGCATCTGTAATAAGCTGTTTCTTTTCTTCAAATTTTTCTTTTGAATGATCCCTGATGATATATGATGTTTTAGTTTTTTCAACAGAACCTTCAAAATGAACTATATGAAAGAATCCCTCATATTTTTCCGTTGCTTCTGGGACTTGATGAATAGGCAACATATTATTTAATTCAGTAGCTATTGTAATGGAATTAATCATTTTGTTTTTAGCAGACCCTGGATGAACATTTCTACCTTGAATATTTATAAAAGCACTGGCTGCATTGAAGTTCTCGTATTGAAGTTCTCCTATAGGTCCTCCATCAATAGTATATGCAAAGTCAGCATTAAATTTTTCAACATTGAAATGATCTGCACCCCTGCCTATTTCCTCATCTGGTGTAAATCCTACTCTTACAGCTCCATGTTTAATGCTTGGATGTTTTACAAGATATTCCATGGCTGAAACGATTTCAGCTATACCTGCTTTATTATCAGCTCCAAGTAGGGTAGTACCATCTGTAGTGATTAAATCCATGCCTATATGGTCATTTAGTTCAGGGAAGTCCTTTGGTGACAATATGATGTTTTTTTCCTCATTTAGGATTATATCACCACCTTGATAATTTTCGATAACCTTTGGTTGTACATTTAGACCTGACATATCTGGACTGGTATCCATATGTGCAATAAAGCCAACCACAGGTACATCTTTTTCTACATTTGCTGGCAGTGTTGCCATTACATATCCCTTATCATCCACTGAAACATCCGTTAAGCCTATTTCTACTAGTTCTTTGGCTAGGTCTTTTGCAAATGCTAGCTGATTTTGGGTACTTGGTACTGCAATAGAGCTCTCATCTGAGGTTGTTTCAATTTTAACATATTTTATAAATCGACTTACTAGGTTTTCCAACATATCTCCTCCAATCATACTTATATTATACTACAAAGAGCAAATTATGTAGAAAAATAAAATTATTTGATGAAAGAATTGGGTTTATATTCCTATGAGATAATGTTAATATAATTATTTGTATAATGTTTTATAAAGATGTTTAATTATACAATAAAATGTAAATAATTTTACTACTTAGTTAGGTTAA
>CAZAJU010000027.1:0-23743 GCA_964485455.1 uncultured Tissierella sp. | reverse complement strand
GTTGCTACAATCATAAGGATTAGCAGCCAAGAAATTCTTTGTTTAGCAAGGTTAATAATACCTGTGTTCAAATATTCATCCTCAGATGGAGACATAGCAGCCATTATCTGGAAGTCTTCTGTAGTTTCCTGCTCGATTACGTCAATTACGTCATCGACGGTTATAATACCCGTTAATCTATGTTCATTATCAACTACTGGTAAAGCAATAAATCCATATTTTCTAATAATATTTGCTACACTTTCCTGGTCATCATGGGTATGTACATAGATAACCTCTTCGTCCATTAAATCCTCTATGAATAGGTCTTCTGCTGCAGTTACCAGTTTCCTAAGGGAAACTATACCTATTAAGGTTCTCTTTTGATCTGTTACATAACAAGTATATACCGTCTCCTTGGTTAACCCGATTTCTTTAATGTGATGAAGAGCATCCCTTACAGTCATGGTTTTTTTAAGCTCCACATACTCAATTGTCATTATGCTTCCCGCAGAATTTGGCGGGTATTTTAAGAATTGATTAATGAGCCTTCTCTCTTCATTAGATGAATTTATCAATATTTTACTAACCACATTTGCAGGCATTTCCTCAATTAAGTCAATCATATCATCGAAGAACAACTCATCTAAGATATAATTCAACTCTTTATCAGTTACTGCATTTATTATATCCCTCTGTTGGTCAGTTGAAAAGTACGCAAAAACCTCGACTGCTAAATCCTTTGGAAGCATTCTAAAAAGCAACAATGTAGTATTTGCGTCTAGAGGATCAAGTATTTCTGCGATATCAACTTCATTCATTTCGGATAGAATTCTTTTTAATTGAATATATTTCTTTTGCTCGATAAGATCCAAGATATTTTCTTCATTCATTTTTTCTCCTCCTAATTATTAAATTGTTAGGAAGATCTATGATAAAGCTTAGACTGTGGATCTTCCTTTGATGAAATTTTATTCCGATTCTCGGGTAAAGGACTAGAATCCACAACCCTCACTCCTTTCATTTGTAAAGTGTACTCTTTTAAACACTAGAAGAAATTGCATAACAATTTCTCCACACCACTTCAATTAGTTGGGTGGTTACATATCACCTTATTATAACATATTACGAAAATAAAAATAAAGAAATGCGCAAAAAAACAAAGAAGATAAGCTGGGGGAGCTTATCTCTTTTTTAAATTAATGGCAGCTTGAGCCGCCTCTGTCAGGAATTACACTGAAGCCTCTCTTAAGCCAGTTATCTGAATAATCTACAGTAAACATACCATAGTCTTCTTTTAATCCATCTTCTACTAGGAATTGAAAATCATCTTCCTTAATGATTTCGTCCCCATCTTTTGGCTCATCCAGAGCCATACCGAATGTAGGGCCTCCTCAACCATATGAGGAAATAAAAATTCTTAGGGATTTATCGGTCTTTTTTTCTTCTATTAGTTTTTTTAGTTGACTTCTTGCTGTATCAGTAACATCTATTCTCATAGTATAACCTCCTGTTCAATATATACCCTTATGGGGTATCCTTTAATAGTATTCTATATTAATTTATTCAATATGTCAATAGGCTGCTATAAAATATATTTATCCAAATATAAAATATATAAACATAAAAACCCGAGATTTTAATTTGTAAGCAGTGAACATTTAAGCTTACTTAAAATCTCAGGTTTTGAGCTTAGCTTGCAGTCATATATACAAGCTTTATACTGCATGGTTTTAAAAAAATATTTACAAGCTGGATCTACCCGGCATTATGGCATCTACTATTCCTATTACTATGGCACCTATAATGGCTCCCCATATGGATATATTGAAACCAGGTACAATAAACTTGGTTACATAAAGTATAATTGCAGCTACTAAGAATCCTGAGAGTCCTCTCCCAAAAGAGCTTGCATTAACTCCAGTAAACTTTTGGATTAGATAATCTAATACTCCAATAACTACTGCTGCTAATAGGAGACTCCACATGCCATCGATTGAAAATCCCGGTGTGAAGAAAGCTGCAATTGCTACAACTATAGATGTGATAAGAACTCTTAGGAGAAGTTCTCCTATACTAAAGTCGTTATCCCTATCTCTCTCTCTTACTTTATCATTGTTTCTGTTTCTATCATTGTTATCCATCTTTTCACCTCCATGATATAATCTTCTCCAGTTCAACTTATTTTTATACAATCATTAATATTATTTTTAAGTTGTAAAATCAAAAGGGATATGCTACTATATTAGTATGAATTGAAATTAGTCTTGTATTCAAGGAGGGATATAGATGGAAGTTACAAAAGATATGCTAATTGGTGAACTTATTAGAAAAAAACCAGAATCTGTAGAAATTCTTATGAGATTTGGTATGGGATGTATTGGATGTCCTTCAAGCCAAATGGAAAGTCTTGAAGAAGCAGCGATGGTTCATGGCTTAAATATAGATAGATTAATGGCTGAACTAAATAAATAATTCTATTAAGCTTTTGAATAATTTCAAGATTTAAAAAAAGGCAATTTATCCTTCGGGGTAAATTGCCTTTTAATATAGCTTAATGTCTTTTCACTTACATATATACCATGCTGCCCTAGTATCCACATCTATTACCTTAACTTCATCGAATATATCAAATAGCTCGTCCTTTGCAACTTTAATAAAATTAAAGTAATCCCCACCCTCTAGCCATTCTATTATAGTCGTAAGAAGGGCTCTGTTTTTATTGTAATCATGGAGTATTACATATTCTTTAGCAACTCTTTTCATCTCTTTATATAAATTCATCCTATCCTGGGGTTCTAGTCCATGTGCTACATATGAAGAAATTACAATATCGAAAGACCTATCTGGAAATGGAAGTTTTTCTTCAGCTGTTATTTGGAGAAATTCTATATCCTTATTCTCCGCTCTTTTTCTTGCTTGTCTTAACATTCTACTTGATGGATCGATTCCTGTGACTCTTAGCCCCACTTGTGAAAGCACATTGCTTAAGGCTCCTGTCCCACATCCCACGTCTAGTACTGATTCGTATTTGGATATGTCGAACTCACCACTAATCCTATCTATTATGATGCTGAAATAATCTACCTGGAAGTTAAAGAACATTCCATAAACAGATGAGATACTATCGAATAATCTAGTATTTGATGACATTTTACCACCACTCATTTTAATTATTTATACCGATTACTAAAAAAGTGACTTCGTCACTTTTGCGAGTATTCCCTAGGTTTCCTTCGACGATTGCTCCGCAAGTCTTTGCACCTTCCTGAAACCGGAAGGGGATAATCCCCTAAAGCCCCTATTTTTATATAATAGAGTAGGATGTTGCTATTATATAAAAATGCTGTCTCACTAAATAAATAGCACGACAGCATCTTTTTATTCTAGGTAGTCCTTAGAAACACTACCTCATTATTTATCTAGCAAATCATCTAGTCTTTCTTTGTCAAAGCCAACTATTTCTTCACCATTTACAACTAATACAGGAACTCCCATATGCCCCATAGCCATTAACTCTTTTCTAGCTTCTTTGTCATTTTGAACATTTTTTTCAATATAGGAAACACCTTTTTCAGTTAAATAATTCTTTGCTAGTGTACAGTACGGACAAGTATTACTTGTATAAACAACAACTTCTGACATCATTATTCCTCCCTTATCTAATCCATAAATACCCAATATGGGTATGCATGTCAATGTTTTATATTTTCATTTTACCCACTTTTTCGTTGCTTAATCAAATATCTAATCCATAGGTGTCATAGGATTCAAAGGATATATTACATCTCCAGTAAGGGAGTCTATATAGAGCAGCCAATAACCTATAGCTTCATTTCCTGAATACCATGTATTGAATCCAGTTACGCCTCCATGAGGATGTTCATCCGTATAAAAACCTCCAGGTATGCCATAAATATAGTATTTTACTTCATTATTTTGGCTATATATGCCGAAGAGATAGTGATTGTATGTGTTCATCAATTCCCTTGCTGTAGTATATTTGCAAGTACTTCTAATCTTTTGCTTTCCACCTAATACGTAATTAAAATATGGAAGAAACCCTTTAGCTTCATCCTGGAAGTCAATTCTCCACCACTTATAGCCCTTTAAATTTTGTCTAAATGGATCTTCTTGAGGGAAGTATTTTAGAATATTTAAAATATATTCTGTGGTTTGATCTCTTTGAATTATCCTTCTATTTTGCTCATAATCAATATGGCTTATTTTAATTACCTCCTCGTTGGAATTTAAGGATTCTGGTCTAAATACCTTTTCATATTGCTCAATTATCTCTTTATCGTAATCCTGGAGATCTATTTCACTTTCTAATTCCTCCTGTATATCAACATCATTGATTATAACCTCTTGGATTGGCAAGTCATTTTCTATAAACTCAACTTTTTCATCAAGACCAATAACTCTGTCCATATTTATTGCTGCAATTTCTTCATAATCAGATTCATTATATTCTATTCCTTCATTATCTATTATTGCCCTATCTACATCATCAGTGGAAGACCTTATGTAGGTTAAAACATCGTCTTCATCTAAGTATACATCATTTTCAATTGTACCAGAGTCATCAACCACCTCTTCGGCATTAACAAAAAACTCATCATTCACTTCTAGAGGAGTGTCCTTTTTAAATTCCTCTTCATCTATAAATTCAACTTCTATATGAGATTGTTCAAGGGATTTCATTTCATTTTCTATATCAGTTTCATCTTCAGATATTATCCCTTTTTCAATAAATTCCTCTTCGCTAATGATTCCTTCTTCTTTAATAAATACTTCTTTATTTAAAGGTTCTTTCTCTGTATCTTCCTTTACTTCCTCCTCTTCTTCTATTTCTTCAACCTCAATAACCAAGCCATCACCTGAAAGCTTATCCTTATATTCTTCCTCAGAGACCTCTGGTTCATCGGATGGCATATATCTACCAAGCTCTTTTATAAACCTTTCTATGGATTGGTCTTCTCTTCCAATATAGCCACCAAGAAGGACATTTGCCTCTCTAAAAATTAAAACGCCACTAATTCTATCTAGCTTAAGTCCCTTGGATTCTAGTTCTGATATATTAAAGGATATGTCCTCTCTAGCTTTACCGAACTTGTCAGTGTAGAGCTTACCTGGTACATAATTCCTATTTCCTAAGACAAGAGCTACATCATAGTACTGATTTGCCTCCCCATTTTCTACGGAAATAGTTAGGTTTCCTTTAAGACCTCTCCCCTCAATTTTTACATGGCCTTTTGGCTTCTTGCCTTCAATGTTACAAAAATTGTTTTTAAGTATGATAAATTTCTTAGTATATTCTAAGATTCCAGACATAAAAAAACCCCCCTTTAAACTTTGTTTAATTATATGTTTAAAGGGGGTAATTCTGTACTAAGTTTGATAAAATCTTCTATTGAAATATTTTCTGCTCTCTCTTCCGGCTTGATTCCAACCTTTTCAAGAGCCTGTCTAATTTGCTCTTTTTCCAAATCAAAGCCAAAAGTAGATAGAGAATTGATTATTGTCTTTCTTCTTTTTGAGAAAGCTGCCTTAACCACATTGAAAAATTTGTCTCTATCTATATCCGGCAAACTTTTCTTTAGCTCCAGCTTTATAACCGCTGAATCTATTTTAGGCTGAGGCATAAATACGGTCTTAGGAACCTTTACTACTACCTTTGGAGTCGTGTAGAAGTTTACAAATACAGACAAGGAACCATAGCTCTTACTTCCTGGTTTGGATTCCATTCTCTCTGCTACTTCCTTTTGAACCATAACGCTTATGGATTCTAGATTTAAATCTTCCTCTAGAAGCTTACCAATTATAGGGGTTGTAACATAATAGGGCAGATTTGCAACCAGCTTTACAGGTCCTCCACCTAGTTTTTCTTCTATGAGTTTTTTAATATCTATCTCCAGTATATCTCCATAAACTATCTCCACATTGTCATAACCATTAAGGGTTTCATCTAGTATGGGAAGAAGCTTTCTATCCAGCTCTACTGCTACTACCTTTTTAGCATTTAAAGCCAACTCCTCCGTTAATGTTCCCATACCCGGACCAATTTCAAGGACATAGTCTTCCTTAGTGATACCAGCTTCCTTGACTATTTTTCTAACTACATTTCCATCTATTAGAAAATTTTGTCCTAGGCTCTTGGAGAATTTAAAGCCATATCTGTCTAAGGTTTCCTTGATTTTATTGGGAGAATAGAGTCTCTTATTTTCCATCTCCATCAATCCTTTCTATAGCTTCTATGAATTCTTCTCTAGAAACTCCAAAATTGTTCAATCTATTTAAAAGTTGCTTGCCATTAGCATATCCAATTCCAAGTATTTCACCTAAAATCTCTCTTCTTTTTCTGGAATCATCTCCACCTGCCAATCCAAAATCTACTAAATCCTCTTTAGTAAATTGAATGTTTCTTTCAACCTTATTGGGATGGGCTTTTTTAATAGCTATGATAATATCCTCTTTAGAAGCATTTTCAACTCCTATATCACCTTTTTTTAGAGCCTTGCCTCGAGGCAAGAAGGCATGCTTTACATTCTTTATCTTAGAAGATAAATCCCTTCTTATTCTCTCTCCTTCATAGTCTGGATCTGTAAAGATGATAATACCCCTTCTTTCACTCAGTGACTTTAGGGTCTCCACTAGCTCCTTCGTATATCCAAAGCCATTGGTAGCTATAACTTCACAATCCAAGGCAGCTTTTACTGCAGTTATATCGTCTTTTCCCTCTACTACTATTACCTCTTTTATCACTTTACACCTCATATCAATTCACAATTTCAATTTTGAGGTTAATAACCAAAAGGGTCGGTTCCCTTTGGTTATTTTATCCCAAATATCTCTTTAGCATTTTTACTTGTGGCTTCTGCCAATTCTTCTACATTTATACCCTTAATTTCTGCTATAGCATGAGCTGTATATGCTACGTATTTAGGTTCATTTCTCTTTCCTCTATATGGTTCTGGAGTTAAATAAGGGCAATCTGTTTCTATTAGAAGTTTATCTAAAGGCACAACCTTTGCTACATCCTTTGGAACTCTAGCTTTCATAAAGGTTACAGGACCTCCAAGGGAAATATAAAAACCAAGCTTAATATAATCTAGAGCCATTTCTGGACTCCCCGAGTAGCAGTGAAGTATTCCCCTACTTCCCTTAGCTGCCGCATCCTTTAGTATTTCGAAGGTCTCTCCAGCTGCATCTCTAGTATGGATGACCACAGGCAAATCAAGCTCCCTCGCTAATTCTAGCTGCTCTAGAAATACCTTTCTTTGAATATCCCTAGGTGAATTATCATAATAGAAATCAAGTCCTATTTCTCCAATTGCAACTACCTTTTCCTCCTTGGAAAGCACTTTTAGCTCCTCAATATAATCCTCCGGAACATCTTGTGCATCGTGGGGGTGGACCCCCACTACTGCATAGATATTATCATACTCCTTGGAGAGCAAAACGGAAGCCCTGCTGGATTTCATATCTGCACCTATATTTACAACTAGGTCTATATTATTTTCCTTGAGACCCTCTATTAACGCTTTTCTATCTTCATCAAATCGCTCATCATCTAGATGGGCATGACTGTCTATAAACATAATAACCTCCTATGAGATAGTTGCTCCGTCAGCAACATCACCTAATGGAGTCAATAAGCTTAAGCTTCCACTTGAATCCTGGGCAGCTAAAACCATTCCCCTAGATTCTACTCCTCTAAGTTTTACCGGTTTAAGGTTAGTAACCACTACAACCTTTTTACCCACTAATTCCTCTGCTGAGTACCATTTCTTGATTCCAGAAACCACTTGACGAGTTTCTTCTCCAAGCTTTAAGGTCAATACCAATAACTTATCTGCTTTAGGATGATTTTCACATGCTACTACTTGAGCTACCTTAAGCTGAACCTTAGCAAAGTCATCTATTGTTATTTCAGGCAGTTCTTCTACCTCTTCAATTTCTTCCTTTACCTCTTTTGGCTCTTCTTTTTTCTGAACTCCGGCTCTTTCATCTATAAGCTTTTGATTTGCTTCATTAAGTCTAATTAATTCCTTTTCGATATCAAGTCTAGGGAAGATTACCTCTCCTTTAACTACCTTATTTCCAGAAATACTTGCTTTCGCATCATTCCATACTTTAGCATCATCCCATATAGCCTCTTCTGATATTCCAAGCTGTCTACGGATTTCTGTAGAAGTATTTTCCATATAAGGCTTAATCAATATAGATATAATTCTTAGGGTTTCAGATAGATTAAATAAAACGCTATCTAATCTTTCCTTATTTCCTTCCTTAGCAAGTACCCAAGGAAGTGTCTCGTCTACATATTTGTTGGATCTTCTTACTAGCTTCCAAACCTCTTCTAAAGCATTTGAGAAGCTTAGTTTATCCATATGCTCTTCAACCTTTGAAGCTGCTGCTAATGCCACTTCTCTCAAGGAAATATCGAAATCATCTTCACCTTTTGGAGCTGGAATTATGCCCTCATTGTATTTTTCCACCATCGATACCGTTCTACTAAGTAGATTTCCCAAGTCATTTGCCAAGTCTGAGTTCAACCTTTGTAGGAATTTTTCTCTTGCAAAGCTTCCATCAGAGCCAAAGGTAAATTCTCTTAAAAGGAAGTACTTAAATGCATCTATTCCATATAATTCAATAATCGGCTCAGGATAAATTACATTGCCTTTGGATTTAGACATTTTATCATCTTCAAATAAAATCCATCCATGACCAAATACCTTCTTTGGAAGAGGCATGTCCAGTGCCATTAGTAGGGCTGGCCAAATAATAGTATGGAATCTAACTATTTCCTTACCTACTAGATGAACATCTGCAGGCCAGAACTCATTGAACTTTTCTTGATTTTCGGAGCCATAGCCTAATGCTGTTAGGTAGCAGGAAAGAGCATCTATCCATACATAAACTACGTGCTTGTTATCAAAAGGAACCTTTACTCCCCAATCAAAGGTAGATCTGGAAACTGATAAATCCTCAAGCCCATCCTTTAAGAAGTTGTTAACCATCTCGTTTTTTCTTGATTCTGGCTGTATAAATCCAGGATTTTCTTCATATAATTTTAATAGCTTATCTCTATATTTTGATAGCCTGAAGAAATATGCTTCTTCTTCAGCAATATGGGTTTCTCTTCCACAGTCAGGACAGTTATGGCCTTCCTTTAACTGAGATTCTGTCCAGAAGGATTCACAAGGTGTACAATAATACCCCTTATACACATCTTTATAGATTTCTCCTTTTTCATAAAGCTTCACAAATATATCCTGTACTGCCTTTTCATGATGCTCATCTGTGCTTCTAATAAATGCATCATAGTCAATCTCAAGCATCTTCCATAGTTTTTTGATATTGGCTACTATTCCATCAACATATTCCTTTGGACTAGTACCCACTTCCTTAGCTTTTGTTTCAATTTTTTGTCCGTGCTCATCAGAGCCTGTAGTAAAGAATACGTCATAACCCTGAAGCTTTTTATATCTCTTTATGGAATCTGCAGCTACTGTTGTATAAGTGTGCCCAATGTGTAGGTTGTCACTTGGATAATAAATTGGTGTTGTTAAATAAAATTTTGGCTTTGACATAATTTCCTCCTCTTTCAATTAATATTTAATAATTGTTAAGTCCAGTATTCGATGATTAATTAGCATTTGATAATAGAAATTTAGTGAACATTTGCAGGACTTGATAGAATTCTTAGTGAATGTAGTTAAAAATCTGTTAAGCAGTTTTCACGTCAAACAAGATAGACCCGTTAGTAAATTGAAAGCTGTAGGATTTTTAAACGAAATGAGCTTTAGAATTCTTCAAGGCCGAAACCGTGAACGGATTTATATTATCAAATTGCACCTGGTAATACTAGCTAATTATGAAATAAAAAACCCCCATCTCACTATAGAGACGAAGGTTGAATTCGCGGTACCACTCTAATTTATCCATATCTTACGATAGGGAACTTAATAGGTTAAAAACCATATAGTATAACGGCTATTTCCGTCACAGTCTATTGGACTGTAAGATTCAGGGCCCATGTTCAGATTGTCCATTCACTGGTTTTCACCTTTCCCAGTTCTCTAAAGAATTTATCGAATCCTACTCTTCCCATCATTATCATTTATTTGCATATAGTTTCATATATATTTCTTCATCCAATACATCATTATACCAAGAAATATATGGAAAGTCAAAATAAAAAATATGTAATATTTTCATAACACTTGAATATTATATATTTATGAGGCAATGATATATAATATGGTCTTTTATCAAGGTTATGTAATACTTGGCTAAATTGTTTCCATATTATGTTAATCCATAAAATGTAATTGCGTATCTTGAAGCAAGTTATACCAACGGACAAGCAAATTGTGTAAACCTCTAACACAATTGCGAATAGTTGCAATATTGTGGATATGAACTCAAAAATTTGACAAGATAAATTTTATAGATTACAATATCAAAATAGCCGAAATAAGTTACAAAATGGTTACAAAAATTGAAACCAGTTTAACCTCGTTTCAGTGGTGTGATGAAATTGCTAGGCAATTTCTTCTGTTACTTAAACACAGTAATCACTTGTAGCAAAATAAGGAGGTAACATATGAATAGCAGTTTGATCAAAAAGGCAGGTAAGTTTAAAGTCCTTGTGATCCTCGCTATAGTAGCAACATTGTCTTTAGGGTTTTACGTGTACCAGGGAAATAAAGTTTCCCTAAACTTGGATGGAGAAATTATTGAGGTGGTTTCTTATTCCAAAACAGTTGGAGAATTGCTTGAAACAGAGGGTATTGAATTAAAAGAAGGAGGATATATTAACCTTCCTTTATCGACGAAAATTAAGAATAATTTAGACATAATAATAAAAAATCCAAAAAATTATACTATCGATGTACGTGGTAAGCTATTGGAATTTACATCAATAGAAAACAAAGTAGAAGATATTTTAAAAGATCAAAATATTAAATTAGGAGAGATGGATTATACCTTCCCAGCTCTAGATAAGGTAATTGGACCTAATACTACTATTGAACTATATCGGGTTGTAGAGGTTGTTGAAAAACACGATATAGAAATTCCCTTTGAAGAGCAGGTTACTATGAATAAAGAAGTTGACAGAGGCGTGGTAACCGTATTACAGGAAGGAAAAAAAGGCCTTAGAAGGTCAGAGACAAAAAATAAATATATTAATGGTGTTCTTGATTCTTCTGTTGTAGTTAAGGACGAAATAATCTCTGAGCCTATACCTCGAATAGTTGAAAAAGGCTCAAGAGAAAAATTTGTTACTACGTCTAGAGGAGACACTAGATATAAAAAGGCAATTACTATGAATGCCAGCGCATATGACTTATCCTATGCAAGCACTGGTAAAAGACCAGGAAACAAATACTACGGTATTACTGCCTCTGGTACAAAGGCAAGACCTGGTGTAGTTGCTGTTGACCCAAGGGTTATTCCATTGGGCACAAAACTTTATATCGAATCCCTCGACGGAACTAAAGACTATGGATTTGCTGTGGCAGAGGATACAGGAGGAGCCATTAAAGGTAATAAGATAGACTTATTCTTTAATACTTATTCTGAATGTATCAGCTTCGGAAGAAGAAAAGTAATGGTTTATATTCTAGAAAACTAATAAAAAGTAGACTCCGAGTGGAGTCTACTTTTTATTTGTAATCTCATACACTATTGTTGAGAAAGATGGAACATTTATACCATGTGGCACTTCATCTCTTTCAATTTGATTCACTAATCCATCTTCATTAAATATCAAATTTAGACTTATTTTTTCTAAGTTTGTAGCATAGCTTTTACAGATATGTTCTTTGACTGTGCCAAGGGTTATAAAGCAGCTATGAGGATTAGGATTATGAACCACAAGAAGGTATTTATTATTTTCTTCTACCTCCAAGGTATATTCTACAAGAGTGCAAGGACCTGAATACTGAATAAACTTTAGCTTTCTTTTTATAATTTCTACCCCGGTCATTCTAAAGCACTTATATCTCATTCTAAGGCTTATTAAATCCTTCATAAAATTATATGCCTTAAGATTTTTTTCTTTTAAGGACCAGTCTATGGCATTGACATCCAAGTCGGAATTATATGTGTTGGAGATCATATTTTTGCTTCTTAAAAATTCATTACCTGCATGGATAAATGGTATCCCCTGGGATGTTAACAATATGCTGAAGGCAAAGTTGTTTAACCTTGTAAGCCCTTCATCATCAATTGTATGAAACACATTTTTTATCTTGTCTGCAAAGATTAGATTATCATGGGAATTCAAATAGTTTATGGTCTCTCTAGGATGACTTGCAAAGCCTATATGTCCGTCATCATAATATATGGAGCCTGCTATACCAGTCTCAGTATCCTGCTTGCAATCCAGATTTCCATGTATAAATCCCTTTGTATTACCATCATTATCACCCTTTAGGGCATTTCTGAAATTATCATTGAATAAGGCAAAGGATTTATTTCCTTGAGTCCCTTTTGTTGTAGTCTTCGTATCTGATAAAGCTGTAATTCCACCAGTCCATGGCTCTCCATATATGAATATATCAGGCTTTATTTCTCTTAATCTTGTTATAGCTTCTTCTACTGTATCGATATCTGTAAGGGCCATTAAGTCGAATCTAAACCCATCTACCTTATACTCATTGGCCCAATAGAGTAAGGAATCTATAATAAATTTTCGCACCATAGTACGCTCAGATGCTATTTCATTACCAACACCGCTTCCATTGGAAAAACTCCCATCTTGATTTTCCCTATAATAATAATTTGGCATAATTGTATTGAAATTGGAGTCAAAGGACCTAAAGGTATGATTATATACCACATCAAGAATCACTTTGAGTCCAGATTCATGAAGAGCCATTATCATGGTCTTCAGTTCCTTCACCCTACATATAGGATCCTCCGGATTAGTGGCGTAAGAGCCTTCTGGAACATTATATAGTTCAGGATCATAACCCCAATTGTAATTACCATCATTAAAAAAAAGCTCTTTTTCTTCCCTAACGGAGATAAAATCAGCAACTGGCATTATATGAACGTGGGTTACACCTAGTTCTTTAAGATGAGAAATTCCTGTAGCTAATCCATTGTAGCTTGTATTGTTCTCAGCAAATCCTAGATATTTACCACTATGAATAGCACCAGATGTTTTGTGGGCTGTAAAGTCCTTTATATGGACCTCATATACTATTGCATCACAATTCCTTCTATTATATGGTATAGTGTGATTTTCCCAACCATCTGGATTGGTATCCTCCAGGTCTATTATTGCAGAACGTATAGAGTTTATGGAGCTAGATATAGAATAGGGATCCGTAACCTCCTTATTTCCATCTACTAAGTAGGTATAAAATTTACCCTTTAGATTACCTTTTATAGCTATTTCATGAACCCCATCCCTACATTTATTCATTAAAAAGGGCTTTCTTACTAGAGATTCCCCATCATCATAAATCAAAAGGGTTATCTTATCCTTTAATGGTGACCAAACTCTGAAAATAGTCTCATAAGGAGTATATATCATACCCAGCTTTTTATTTGTAGTTGGTAGGTCGTCAAACCACATAAAATACCCCCTTTCATCAATTCTCAGTGAACATCGAACAACTAACAGTGAACAGTGTTTTTTGTCTAGCTTTTGGGTCTTAGACCCGGGATTCTTCACTACGTTTAGAATGACAACTTCGTTGTTCATTGTTCACTATTCACTGTTCACTGTCCTTATATGTTCCAGATTTCGTCAGCGTATTTTTTTATTGTATAATCAGAAGAGAATTTGCCGGAATGTGCTATATTTATTAGGGACATTTTCGACCATTTTTCCCTATCCCTATAAAGACTACTTATTTTCTCCTGTGCTTTTTTATAGCTTTCAAAATCTTTTAATATATAATAGGTATCATTGTACTTGGTTAATAGGTCATAAATTAGCCTAAAGTCTCCGAAGTCAATGCTATCCTTCTGAATTAGGCTTTCAAGAACTTGTTTTATCTCCCTATTTTTATAGTATAGCTCACGTGAGTTATAGCTATTGTTATCCATATATTCATAGATTTCGTAGTCCTTAAGTCCAAATAGAATTATATTCCCCTCCCCTACTTCTCTCTCTATTTCTAAGTTTGTTCCATCCATAGTTGCCAGGGTAATAGCCCCATTAATCATCAATTGCATATTCCCTACACCTGAGGCTTCCTTAGTTGGAGTAGTAAGCTCTTCAGACACATCAGCAGCTGGTACTATTAATTCAGCTTTGCTTATATTTATATCCTCTATGAAAATTACCTTTAACTTATCCTTGATGGTAATATCCTTATTTATTTTATTTGAAACACTAACTATAAGCCTTAATATCTCCTTAGCAGCATAATGCCCATAATTTGCCTTACCACTGAATATAAATACCCTTGGCACCATATCTAAATTTGGATTTTCTTTAAGTTTGTGATAAAGATGTATCACATGAAGTATATTTAAAAGTTGTCTTTTATATTCATGAATTTTATTTATCTGAACATCGAAAATAGCATATGGACTAACCTTTATGCCTTGATTTTCAAAGATATATTCGCTTAAGCGAACCTTGTTTTCGTGCTTTATTCTAAATAAATCCCTTAAAGTATTCTTATCATTTTTATAATCTAGAAGTTTAATTAAATCCTTTGGATCATCGATAAATTTATTGCCTAATTTGTCAATTAGATATTCCGCTAGGAGTTCATTGCTAGCTAAAAGCCATCTTCTATGTTCAATTCCACTTGTTATATTGGAGAAGCTTTCAGGAAATAGCTTATAGAAATTACTTAACAACCTAGTTTTAAGTATATTTGTATGAAGCTCAGCTACTCCATTAATACTATATGAGCCGGCTAAGCTTAAGTTTACCATCTTTATATCATTGTCTTCTATAATAGATAAGTCCCTTAGGGTACCGTAACCATCTACCTTCAACTCATTTTTTAACTCATATACAAATCTATGGTTTATTTCCTCTATGATTAGCCATATTCGTGGTATAATTTCCTTTACTAAATCAATATTCCATCTTTCCATTACATCATTGAGTATCCTATGATTTGTAAAGGTAAAGGAGTTTACAACTATATTCCAAGCTTCCACCCAAGATAAGTTGAATTCATCTAATAGTATCCTCATTAGCTCTGGTATTGCAAAGGATGGATGAGTATCATTTAAGTGAATTGTCCTATGTAGTCCAAAATCCCTTATACTGTTCCCAGTTTCCGAATATTCCTTAACTATATCCTGTACTGTAGCAGATGCTAAAAAGTATTCCTGTTTTAGCCTCAGCTTCTTTCCGTCTATATTTGTATCATTTGGATATAGAAACTGAGTAATAGCTCTTGATTTCTCTACGTTTAAAAAAGACTCCATATGAAATCCACCTGCAAACAGATTATAATCTACGTTTTCATAGCTTTCTGCAGACCAGAGCCTTAAGGTGTTAATATTTTCCTTCTTATACCCTAAATATGGAGTATCATAGCATACTGCCTTGACTCTTTCATAATTAACATGGTTAAAAACAAGATTTTCTCCTGCACCATAAATCTCAATATTGCCTCCAAATTTCACTTCATAGGACTTATTTCTTTTAAACTCCCAAATATTGTTTATGTCAAGCCAGTTATCTGGCAACTCCTTTTGTACTCCATCGGATATTCTTTGTTTAAAGAATCCAGAACTGTATCTCAGGCCATAGGCAGTACTTGGTATCTGAAGCATAGCTGATGAATCAAGGAAGGAGGCAGCAAGACGACCCAGGCATCCATTTCCAAGGCCTGGGTCTCTTTCTATAGATAAAATTTCATCTAATGATAGATTAATCTCACTAAATGATTTCTTTACCATTTCATATAAACCTAAATAAATCAGATTCTTTTTCATTTGCCTTCCTGGTAAGTATTCCATAGAAAGATAACAGACCTTCTTATTCTCCTTCAGGCTATTTGTATTAGCCCAATTCTTTCCTATTATCTCTCTTAGAACCATTCCAAGGCTAGTATAAATTTCATGATCCTCTGCCAATGCTAGTGATTTGCCCCCTACTTGGTATAGGGCAAGCTTTAACTTTTCTACAAATACTGCCTTATCCATTGCTGCTTTTCACTCCCATTGCTGTTTAAGTCTTTTGTATATACTTAGGTATTCTTCCGAGGATTTATCCCAATCATTTTTGGACTCCATAGCATTTTTAACAATTTGCATCCACTTTTCTTCATCCTTATACAGTTCCAATGCCCTGTTCAAGGTAAATAGCATATCATGAGCATTGAAGTTCTTGAAAGTAAATCCATTCCCTTCTCCTGTAAACTCATTGTATGGTGTTACTGTATCCTTTAAGCCACCAGTTTCTCTAACAACTGGAAGAGTTCCATATCTTAAGGATATAAGCTGGGATATTCCACAAGGTTCAGCTAAAGATGGCATCAAGAATAAATCAGCACCGGCATATATCATATGGGATTCTTTTTCGTTAAAATATATTCTAGACCTTACCTTATTTGGGTATTTGCTTTGGAAATAGTTAAATGAATCCTCATAATCCTTATCTCCTGTTCCAAGGAGAACAAATTGTATATCCTTTTGAATTAACTCTTCGAGTATATGTCTTACAAGGTCTAAACCCTTCATCTTAACCATTCTAGTAACCATACCTATTAAAGGTATTTCCCTATTTACAGGCAAATCATAAAGCTTCTGTAAGGCTTCCTTGTTTGCTGCCTTGTATTGAATAGTACTCCAATTGTATTTTTCATCTATATTCGAGTCAGTATCTGGATTATATACATCATAGTCTATTCCATTTACAATTCCATACAATTTATACTCATGATCTCTTATAATACCCTCTAGACCTTCACCATAGTATACCGTTTTGATTTCCTCAGAATAAGTCTTAGATACTGTAGTAAGGGCATCTGAGTATACTATTCCACCCTTCATAAAATTCACTGCATCGTAGAACTTTACTCCATCTTCTATTAAGTACTCCCTAGAAAGACCTCCAACATCTTCAAGTATCCCTCCTGGAAATACACCTTGATACTTTAGATTATGAATGGTATATACGCTCTTCATTTCTCTATAGAATTCATCACCTTTAGCAAAGTCTTTAATATATAGGGGCAAAAGACCTGTATGCCAGTCATTGGCGTGAATGATATCAGCTCTAAAATTCAGTTTCTTAAGCATTATAACTATGGCCTTCTGAAAGAATAAAAATCTCTCTCCATCATCGTATTCTCCATAGACATTATATCTATTGAAATAGAATTCATTATCTATAAAATAATATACTACATCATCCTTCTTGAGTGTAAGTACACCAGCATATTGCCTCCTCCAGCCTAAATCCACGTAGAAATCCATTATTTTTTCCATGGATTTTTTATACTCATCCTTTATTCTTGAGTATAGTGGCATTACTACTCTGATATCATGGCCTGCATTTCTTATAGCTATAGGTAGCGACCCAGCAACATCCGCTAAACCACCTGTCTTTATGAAAGGCACTACCTCAGATGCTGCAAATAAAATCTTCATGGGTCATCAACCCTCCTTAATCTCTTGATTTTTCTCTACTATATATGGCATCACTGAGCTTCCTGCTATTCTAACATTTTCATGTATAATGGAATACTTATCTATTATAGTATTTACCACTATAGCATTTTCCTTGATCTCACACTTCTGCATTAGAATAGAATTCTTTACTACAGCTCCCTTTCCTACATGAACGCCTCTAAATACAATAGAGTTTTCTACAGTTCCCTCTATTATGCATCCATTTGCAACAAGCGAATTCTTTACTGCCGAGGTGTCTGTATATAATGTAGAAGGCTCATCCTTTGCCTTAGTAAATACAGTTCCTCTTTCAAAGAATAGCTCATGAGCTATTGTCTTATTTAGAAGATTCATATTGGCATCATAATATGCCTTTATATTTCTTATGTTTTCAATATGTCCTGGGAATTCGAATGTATTGATTTTGTATTTGTCCTTATTACCCATAATTGCTTGCAGTAGGAAACTGGCATCGCCCTTTTCTGTAGATGCTTTTATAATCTCAAAAAACACCTTTTTCTTAATTATAAGCATCCCTATATACATATTGAATTCCTTTTCAGTAGCTAAATTAAGCCCCATAGCTACTACTCCTCCACTACTATCAAGGTGAAGCTTATCACAGTTTATATATTCTCCCCATGGATCTACCTGTTTCTTATATAGAACTGTTACATCAGCTTCAGTTTCAATAAAGTGTTTATATGCATCATCTAGGTTAACGGTTCCTAGATAGTTTGGATTTATTAATAAAATATTTTCTTCTCTAGATTCTTCAAAAAAAGATAAAGTGCTATAGAATTCAGCTATGTCTCCCTTACCTGACCTAATATCTTCATTATGAGCTGGTGGAAATATAAACAAACCGGAAAATCTTCTATTTAAGTCCCATGGTTTTCCATTTCCAAGATGATCCATTGTGGATCTAACCTTATCACCTGTATATACGGCTACGGTCTTGATTCCATGATTGACCATATTTGATAGTGTGAAGTCGATTAATCTATATCTTCCCCCAAAAGGCAACATAAATACGGGGCGATTTTTACATAAAGCGCCAAAATTCTTATCTCCATCTCCAATTATTAATCCAAGGCAATTGTCCATATATATCCCCCCTATTCTATTGTTAAGCCTTTCACATTTACTAGATAGATATTACCATCTCCTGATTCGCCTATCTTCTCGCCTTCTTTTATTGTTACTCCTTCTACTAATACAGCATTGTTTACTTCAGCTCCTGCTTTAATAACGCAACGTGATAATATTACCGAGTTGTTTACCTTGGCACCCTTCTCTATTTCAACCTCAGAGAATAAAACAGAGTTAGTTACCTCACCTTTTACAAGGCAGCCTTCATTTATAAGTGAGTTCTTTACTACAGAGCTTCTTCCAATATAATGTGGCGGAAGATTCTTTGAGCTTGTAAATATTCTCCAGCTAGTATCATAAATATTCAATGTGTTATTTGGGTCCAATAAGTCCATATTGGCTTCCCAGTAGCTTCTAACTGTACCTACATCCTTCCAATATCCATTGAAACTCCATGCATACATCTTCTTTCCTTCACTAAGCATCAATGGTAGAACATTTTTACCAAAGTCATTATCACTATCCTTGTCCTTGTTATCCTTAATAAGGTACTTTCTTAGCTCTTTCCAGTTGAACATATAAATTCCCATGGAAGCCATATTATTTTTTGGATTCTTTGGCTTTTCATCAAATTCAACTATTTTATTATTTTCGTCAACATTAACGATACCAAATCTAGAAGCATCTTCCCATGGAACCTCCATTACAGCTATGGTTACATCTGCACCCTTCTCCTTATGGGCCTTCAAAAGCTGTCGATAGTCCATCTTATAAATATGGTCTCCTGATAGTATTAGGACATATTCAGGGTTTAGCTCATCTAAGTAGTCAATATTTTCGAAGATGGCATTTGCAGTTCCTGTATACCAACGACCACCATCTTCTGATGTAAATGGTGGAAGTACTCTAAGACCCCCATAATTTCTGTCATAATCCCATGCAGTGCCAATACCTAAGTGTGTGTTTAATAGATATGGCTTGTACTGAGTTAGAATCCCAATATCGTTTATACCTGAATTAGTTGCATTGCTCAGTGCAAAATCTATGATTCTATATTTCCCACCGAAGGATACTGCTGGTTTTGCTACTTTTGTTGTTAATGCCTTAAGTCTTGAACCCTGTCCACCTGCTAAAAGCATGGCTACAACCTTATTTTCTCTCACTTGAATCCCCCCTAATACCTTTTGTACTTAAGAAACATCCCTGATAATCCAGGCAAATCAACTCTTATAGAATAATCCTTGCCATGGAATGGTTCCTCATTTGTTTTATAGGTTTTCACCCTTGGAGTAGAACCGCCAAACCTTGTGTGATCGCTATTTATAATGGTTTTGTACTTACCTGGTATATCTACACCAATAGGGTAATTCTCCCTTCTCACTGGTGTAAAGTTAAAAATAGCAATAAGCTTGTCCCCATTTTTATCTATTCTCTCAAAGGAAATTATACACTCCTGATGGTTGGTATGTTCTATCCAATCGAATCCATCATAGGAGTTGTCTACTTCATAAAGACAACTTTCCTTCTTGTAGAGCTTATTCAATTCTATGACATACTCCCTTAATTTATGATGCATTTCGTATTCTAATAAATGCCAATCCAACCCTTGCCATTCATTCCACTCAATAAACTGCCCAAATTCACCACCCATAAACAACAGCTTCTTACCAGGATGTGCAAACATATATAAATATAGAAGTCTTAAGTTTGAAAACTTTTCCTCATAGGTTCCAGGCATTTTATCAAGCATAGATTTCTTTCCATGAACCACTTCATCATGGCTAAATGGCAATATATAGTTTTCTGAAAATGCATATGTCATTGTAAATGTTAGGGCATTGTGGTGATCTTTCCTATAGATTGGATCCAATTCCATATACTTTAGGATATCGTTCATCCAACCCATGTTCCACTTATAATTAAATCCCAGTCCTCCCTCGTGAATAGGATGAGTAACTTGAGGCCAAGCAGTCGATTCTTCTGCAATCATCATAGTATGCGGATAATTTTCAAATAATACTTTATTCAATTTCTTTAGGAATTCTATGGCTTCGAGGTTTTCTCTACCGCCGTATTTGTTTTTTAATTTTTTGCCTGAAAAATCTAGATAAAGCATATAGGCTACAGCATCAATTCTTAAACCATCTATATGGTAATAATCATGCCAGTACATTGCATTGGAAATAAGAAAACTGGATATTTCCGGCTTATGATAGTCAAAGTTTAATGTTCCCCATTGATCATTCTCAGCCTTTTCTTGGTGAGCAGCCTCGAAGCAATAAGTTCCATCAAAACGTGCTAAGCCATGGGCATCTTTACAGAAATGGACCGGAACCCAGTCTAAGATTACTCCAATATTTTTCCTATGACATTCATTTATGAAATACATCAAGTCCTTTGGAGTACCATACCTACTGGTTGGTGCAAAGTAACCTGTAATCTGGTATCCCCAGGATCCATCAAATGGATGTTCCATTATTGGCATTAGTTCTATATGTGTATAGCCCATTTCCTTTACATAAGGAATTAACTCATCTGCCAGTTCCCTATATGAATATAGAATACCGTTTTCCTTCTGCTTCCATGACAGTAAATTCAGCTCATATATATTAACTGGCTGATTGTATTGGTCCTCTGGTTTCTTGTTAAACCAGGCATTATCACTCCATTCAAATCCTTTTAAATCATAATATCTAGATGCAGTCTTGGGACGTTCTTCAGCATGGAACGCATACGGATCAGCTTTGTACAAAACTTCGTTCTTTTGAGTAATGATTCTGTATTTATAACAGTCAAATTCCTGTACATTAAATACTACAATATTCCAAAGACCACTTTGTCCAATTCTTTTCATAGGAAGGCTATTTTCATTCCAATTATTAAAATCTCCTGTAAGATATACTTCCTTAGCCCTTGGTGCCCAACATACAAAACGATATCCCTCAATACCATTTTCCTTTATATAGTGTGCCCCTAGGAATTCATAAGAGCGATAAAAAGTGCCCTCATGGAAAAGAAAAGCATCCATTTCGCCGTAGTCTATGTATCCGTATTTCTCAGCTACAGAATTCATGAATATCCCCCCCATTTATTCTAATTTTCGATAATTCTATATTTTTCAATTATATCACACTACCGTAAAGAAATTTATCGAAAAATGTATGTTTAACAAACAATTAACAATTATCACTGACTTAACATCTAGTTTTATTTAATCAGTATCTTCCGCCTATAGATTCGAGGAGTTTTTGACTTTATTGTATCTATACCCAAAAATCGTTTCTTCTTTACAGACATATCCTTTAATTGACATCTGTTTTAATTTTGCTTCTAAGGAATCTATTGTAAGGCTTAGGTTTTGCTCTTTTTCCAATTCGGTTATTACATGGATAAGATCTGATTCATTGATTGGAAGCTTAGTCAAGATAGCGTTGTAGAACTTCTCATCCTCTTCTTTTGTTCTGGATTTTAGTTCATCAAATGGGTTTTCTACATGAGGACTAGTTGAATAAGCTGCTCTTATTCTTGCATAAATGGTTCTTCCCATGGATGCTGAAGATATAAATACATCTCCCGTCCTTAAATATGGAAGTCTCTTAGACTCTTCTACTGTGATATCAGTTTCTTCCTTAATAGTCTGAATATCAGAAGCCCTAACAGTTCTATAAATAAACTTGGTATTTAGCTGAGCTGTTATGGTTTCATCAAGGAGTGTAGGTCTTTGTGTGGCTAATATTAGAAACACTCCATATTTTCTTCCTTCTTGAGAAATCTCCTTTAATATGGATTTTGAGGGCGAATCATAACCTTTTGGAGCAAAGTTATGCGCTTCATCAGTAACTATTATAAATGGAGGAAAGTAATCAGCATGAGTTTTTTTATATTGAGCATCCTTATATTCCCTTCGCTTATGATAAAGATTGTTAAGTAAATATGTGCTAAATACCTGTAATATCCTTGTATTTCCTTGTATAACCATAAGCTTACCATTTTGAAGACCCTCTTCAATCTCCCTGATATCCTTGGAGAACACTCCATCATTTCCTAGTCGTCTTAGCCTCCAAGCTATTCCCCTTACGGAACTATATGGACAGGATTTGTCGAAGGATTCGAATAAGTCCTTTCTCTCTTTCCAAGCTCTTCTCTCATCTTCATCTCTAGCATTTTCAATCCTGGCTTCAAGCTTACTGGTTGAGCCTTCTTCCTGAGCTTCAGCTAGCATTTGCAGCCTATTTGAAAAGCTTGTAAAAGAATCTCTCCTTTTAAATAGTACGTCTACAACGTTATTCATGGAATCCGTAAGCCTTCCTGCAGCATCTAGAAGATTCTTTAAATCCTGTGCTGAAATATCCTCAAATTTTACACCTATATGAATTCCTATCTGAAGACATTTAAATCTATCTTCAAAGGTTGGAATGTTATCTTTTTCGAATGCCTTTTGGCTAAAATCCATTTCATAATGTGGATCCATTACTATTGTAGGAATGCCTTGAACCATTAGTTCCTCTAGAAGCACCCTTAATCCGAAGGATTTTCCCGAGCCCGAGCCTCCAAATACACCTATATGAGGATACTGATGCATAGATTTAATATCCATAATATATGGAAGCTCCCTTTGAAGAACTAACTCTCCTTCTTCAAAGGTATATAGGACATTCTTTAAATCCTCATCCATTTCCTCAGCCATATCATCGGTGTTTCGAATAACGCCTAATACCAATCCGTCTTCTTTTTTGACCTTTATCATCAAGTTCTTAACTTCCATAAACCTTGGAATTCTAGCATCAGATCCAGTTTGTACTGGATATAGAGCCTCATTCAACAACCTAACCTTAGCAATGTAAATCGTATCCTCATCTACGTCATATCCTAGAGCTTTAAGGGATTCCAAAACACTGTTGTCCACAAAGTCACCATAGATATTTAAGGGAATATATCTATTGTAGGTCTTAGCCTCAACAACCTCCCCAATAAGGTCTCCTTGAAACTGATCTTCTATTATTAAAAATTCATTTATTCTAAAATTTCTTTCCTTAGAACCAATAAAGAATTCCTGTTG
>CAZAJU010000026.1:0-23978 GCA_964485455.1 uncultured Tissierella sp. | reverse complement strand
ACCATAATAGTAATAAATAGATTTTTTTAAGATAATCATAGATTTCATGGTTTTCAAGGCTTACGATATTAGAGGGAAATATCCAGATGAAATAGATGAGCAGTTTTCATACAATCTTGGGAGAACTCTAGGTGAAAGATATAAAAATATTTTATTTGGGATAGATTCACGTATTGGATCAGATCAGATTAAGGATTATTTTGTTACTGGGGCTATAGATAGCAATGCCAAAGTTGAATATGCAGGAATAATTTCCACTCCACTTCTTTATTTTTCAACAAAGGACAAGTTTGATATCGGCGTGATTGCGACAGCATCACACAATCCAAAGGAGTTCACCGGGTTTAAGATATGTGGACGTGATGGCATCCCTCTATCCCCTGAACGAGATATCAAGCCACAATTTAAAGAATATGCAAAACCTGATAGAATTTATAATTCTAAAGAGCGTAGAAAAGATTTTGGAGAAGGATATACCAACTATTACCTTAATAGATTTCAGGATTTGAGATATAAAGATCGAATTGTAGTTGACTTTTCGAATGGTGCAACTGTTTATGAGAAAAAGATAATTCAAAAATTATTTCCTAATGCTTATTTTATCGGAGATGCCCCTGATGGTAACTTCCCAAATCATCCACCTGACACAATGAAGAAAGAGTGTCTTGAGATGCTTATTAGTAAGGTAAAGGAAACAGATTCTAGGATTGGAATAATATTCGATGGTGATGGAGATAGAATTGGAGTAATAGATGAGAAGGGGAATATTATTCGTGGTGACATTCTTACTTGCATTATGCTTTCTGAGTTATTGAAAGGAAATGAGAACCAAACAGTAATTTACGATTTGCGCTGTAGCCATATCGTTCCAGAAACTATAAATTCTTTAGGTGGAACGCCATTAAAAAGTAGAGTTGGCCACTATTTTATCAAAAAAACTATGAAGGAGGAAAATGCTATATTTGCAGGAGAACTTTCAAATCATTTCTATTTTAGAGAAGCCGGAGGATTTGAAGCTCCACTTTTGGCTCTTTACTATATTTTAAAATCTATGGGAAGTGATTCATTAAGTGAAGTTGCTAAAAAATATATGAAATACTTCCATAGTGGGGAAATAAATTTTAAGGTGAAAGATCAAAAAGTTACAATAGATAATTTGTTAAAAGAGTATCCAGATGGAAAAATAGACTATACTGACGGAGTTACAATCGAGTATGATAACTGGTGGGCAAATATTAGGCCATCAAATACGGAGCCTTTACTTAGAATAAATATTGAGGCAAAAGATGAAATCACTCTAAAAAGAAAGATTGATGAAATTTCCTCATTCATGAAAGGTGAATAATATGGAAATGATAAAATCCATTATAATGGCAGGCGGTAGTGGCACAAGGCTATGGCCACTTTCTAGAACATATTATCCAAAACAATTCTTAAAATTTGAAGACAAATCACTATTTCAACTGGCTTACTTAAGAGCTCTAAAATTATCACGGCCCGAGGATATAGTGATCGTGACAAATAAAGAATATGAGTATCATGTAATAAATCAATTAGAAGAGCTTGGATTCCATAACAATAACTCTATTATTCTAAAGGAGCCTATTGGCAGAAACACTTTGCCAGCAATCACATGGGGCATGCAAATACTTTCTGAAAGAGATGAAGACTCAATAGCTGCAATCTTTTCTAGTGATCATCTAATGGAGGATAGTGCAATAGATGAGATAAAAAAATCAACAAAACTAGCTTCCGAAAATTTAGTTACATTTGGGATTGTTCCAACACACCCTCACACCGGCTATGGTTACATAAGCTGTGGTGAAAAATTATTAAACGGTTATACGGTCAAAGAATTTAAAGAAAAGCCTGATGGCAAAACGGCTGAAAAATATCTAAAAAAAAGATACCTTTGGAATTCTGGCATATTTCTTTTTTCATCTAAAGTTTTCTTTGAAGAGCTAGATAGATACCAGCCGGAGATTTCAAGAATATTTAAATCTCAAGAAATAGATTATTCCTCTCTTAATTCTATTTCTGTTGATTATGGATTGCTTGAGAAATCAAAACACATAGCAGTTGTTCCTCTTGATGTCAAATGGAGCGATCTTGGTAGCTTCAAAGCACTTTATGAATTTATGCCACACGATCTTTGTGGGAATTCTGGTGCAGCTGAATACATAGATTCATCGGACAATCTTGTTTACTCTGCTAGGAAATTTGTAGCATTATTGGATGTGAACAATCTTGCTATTGTTGATACACCTGATGCGCTTTTAGTATGCGATAAAAATAGAACTGAGCTAGTCGGAGAACTGACAAAAAGATTAAAAGAAAATAAAGCTCCAATAGCTGATTTCCATCTACAAGTGCACAGGCCATGGGGCTCATACACAGAGCTTGAAAAAAATAATTCTTATAAAATTAAGAGGGTAACAGTAAACCCAGGGAAGAAACTATCGTTGCAATTGCACAATAAGAGGAGTGAGCACTGGGTAGTTGTGAGTGGTGTAGCAGATGTTACTCTTGGAGATAAATTCTTCCAGCTTAAAAGTGGGGAGAGTACATTCGTCTCACCTAAATCAAAGCATAGACTTGGTAATTCTCAAAAAGATATTCTTGAGATAATAGAAGTCCAAATTGGTGATTATCTAGAAGAAGATGACATAATGAGATTTGATGATGATTTTAATAGAGTTTAATTTAATATTTCTTTTACTATATTTGTAATATCGGCGCACCCATCTTTTGTGTATTTTTCGTTGAGATTATTGAAATTTTCTTTATACTCATCTATTTTTTCAACTTTATCAACCCAATCACAGTCAATAAATTCTTCAAATGATATTATTTCTCCGATCTTTAATTTTTTAAGCTCTTTCCCTACAAAAATATCTTCATAAATATTCTCTCTTTCAAAAATAAACACTGGATTTTTAGCCCTTACCGCTTCAGAAACAGTGCTATACCCTGCCTTTGAAATAATCAGATCACATGCCCCTAGATAGTTTTGTGTTTCAGTATAATCTTGTGGAATTTTTATATCTCTTCTTGAATTTAACTTTGCCCCAGAAGGCAAAAGTAACCTGATATTTGGATCATCTATTTGAGATAGATTTGAGAGAATTTTTTCGTCCATTGATTTACCTAGACCCACATAGATAAGTTTTTCATTCTCTTTAATCCCCAGATTCTTTCTGAACTCTAATCTTGAAACATTTATATCTCTAGAAACTAAACTAACTGGAAATTTTTTTCTAAAAACTTTCATAGGCTCTGCGAAAGGTAGGATGCATGTCAGCGTTGCAGATTTATATGAATCTTTCAATGTTTTTGTTATTTCATTATCCCCAAAGATATGTGAGAAATCAGAATGCCATGTGAAATTTGAAATTGCAATTGAAGCAATGCCTATTTCCTTGGCTATCAAAAAAGGTTGTGGGGCAATGTCTGATATGATTAAATCAATATTATTTTCTTTACAAAATTGTTTTTCTTTTTCTATATAATCTTCCCAGTTCTGGATCCATTTTTCAAAAAGATTTAATGTTTCTTTTTCATCAACTTTAGGGAAATTCTTTTGTAAAATTACTCCTTCATCGTTTAAACATTCAATTACTTTAGTGCATGGGAGAGACTGTCTGACAAAATTGATGGGCATTAAAGTTTTAATAAATATATCTAAATCGAGATTATTTTGTAGATGGCGTATAATTGCAATATCCCTGGCAGCATGCCCATAGCCATGATCGCTAATATAAAAACAGATTTTTTTAGTTATACGGTTCAGTCCCCATTCCACCACTTATCCGGAAATAGTTTATTGAGTATTTCGTCGCCCTCTCCTATTGGCTCGAGCCCTGCTTTTCTCATGTCTGAATCTACCATAATCTTGGCTAATTCCGAAAACTTGACTTTAGGTTTCCATTTGAGTTTTTTATTAGCTTTTGATGCATCTGCAATTAGGACTTCTACTTCTGTAGGCCTATAATATCTCTGATCGATTTTCACATGTTTTTCTGGGTCAAGCCCTGCATATGAGAATACTTCATTAACAAATTCTCTAACTGAGTGTGTTTCTCCAGTCCCAACAACGAAATCTTCAGGCTCTTTCTGTTGAAGTATCATCCACATAGCTTCGACATATTCAGGAGCAAATCCCCAATCCCTCTTTGCATCTAGATTACCAAGATAAAGATATTTGGCCTTCTTTGATAATATCTGGGATAACCCTCTAGTAATTTTTCTAGTGACAAAGGTTTCACCTCTCCTCGGGGATTCGTGATTGAATAAAATTCCATTAGAGATGTAAAGCGAATATCCCTCTCTGTATATCTGGGTCATCCAATATGCGTATAGCTTAGCGCAAGCATAAGGGCTTCTTGGATGAAAAACAGTGTTTTCATTTTGTGGTGGTGCAGAACTTCCAAACATTTCACTGCTTGATGCTTGATATATTTTTACTTTAGGATTACTCCTTCTTGCAGCTTCTAATAATCTTGCTGTTCCTAAACCTGTTACATTTCCAGTGTATTCTGGCGTATCAAAACTCACCCTGACGTGACTCTGAGCGGCAAGATTATACACTTCATCAGGCTGAATTTTCTGCATTATATTTGATATCTGTTCAGAATCAGAGATATCTCCAAAATGCAAAAAAAGTCTTGCCGATGAATCGTGAGGATCTACATAAATGTGATCTATTCTACCCGTGTTGAATGATGATGACCTTCTTATAACACCATGTACTTCGTATCCTTTATGTAATAACAATTCTGTCAGATAAGAGCCATCTTGACCTGTTATTCCCGTTATTAAAGCTTTTTTCATAATTAGAAATGTTCCTAATCAATTATATTATTTTTGGTTGAAATTATACTCTGTATATTTTCTATACGAATTTAATATTACTCCTCTAAATATCCAGATAATATTAAATCATGTTCCATATGAAAATAATTATTTTCAATTGGTAATTTAACATGATAAAGATAATAAGTAGTATTATTACTGCTATAGTTGTCTTCTCCAAAGAAAACTTTACGAGGATACAAAATACGTTTTATTTCTTTATCTAACATGTTTTTCCATTTTATTTCTCTATTTGATTTATTTTCACCATATTTATACATATTCTCACCTATAACAATCGTTGAATCTAAAGGAAGATTGCAATCCATCCAAACTAACATTGAAGATTCTTCTTCAATAAATTGATTTTCAAAAATAGGATAAGTAAAAGAAACTATTAAGATTCTATTAAGTATAAGTAAAATCAAAAATATATAAAGTATTTTAGATTTATTTTTGAGATATTTATTAAAGGTTTCTTGTAACATTGTAAAAAAACTAGGAAATAGGAGCACCGATGAAACACTAAAAAAGATAATTGATCTATGAGAAAGACTAGTGGCATAAAAATAATATGAGATACCTAAAAGAAGACTAAGGGAGAGTAGGAGTAAATTAAATAAAATTGATTTATCAAATAATCTCTTCTTATTCTTACAAATTGATAAATATAATATAATTAAAGGAAATCCTAAAATTGGCGCACCTATAGCAGTATATTTTGTACCAGGATTAGCATAAAAAATAATTCCAGATGTTTTTATCCAATTATTCCATAAACTTGGATTTAAAATTACCTCAACTATATGAGAGTTATATAAAAATAATCCTTTTGGATCTAATACATACGGAATTAAAAAAAATGTAGCCCCTAATAAATAAAAAAATAAGTATTTTACCATGCTATGTTTTCTAGATACTAGAAATATAATTCCTACAATAAAAAAAATAATCAAACCAGTAGAATGATATATGTTTGTAAATAGGCCCAGCGTAATACCTATAATTACTGCTACATTGCTACTTAATTCATATTTTTTTAAAACTAAACAAATAAAGACAACCATATATATCCCAATTGTTTCAGGTATAAACATTGAGAATCGCTGAATCAAATCTGGCATTGAAACATAGTAAATAATTGAAGCCAATATTAAGTAAGGTTTATGCTCGCTAAAATATTCCCAAAGCCCTAGTAAGGTTAATACTCCAAAGATGGGGCCAATAAATTTAATGGCATTATAAGAAATTGAAGGTGAAAAGGGAAGAAAAGTAATCCCCCAAAGGTAATGAAATCCATCAGGATACCAGTATAGTATGTCGTATTCCCAAGTCATGCTTTCATGGAATAAGAATCCATTATCTGCAATAAAATTCAACCCACTAAACCAATACCAAGCATCCGGAGCAATCAAAGAAAAAAATCTTGATTGATTATAGTAGTATAAAAAGAAACTTAAAACTAAAAATAAAGGTAATAATAAATCAATTGTTGAAACATTAGTAACTTTAAAATATCGTTTAAATTTATTATTGTTTATATGGTAAAAAATTAATACTGTATCAATGATTAAAACTGTGACAAACACTGAGAAAGTATTAATGGGTATTTTTATTAGTTGAAATGCGTACCCCATATTAGCATAAAGTAATACATAAAACACGGCACAAAAGATTATTACTGTTTTAATCGAGGTATCTTGAAAATTTATAGAAAAAAGTATTATTGGTGAAAACAAAACTAAAATCCACAATAATTCTATCATTTTTATCATTCAAGTTTAGTAAAGATTATTTATAAAATATACTATGGTAATACTAGGGATTTTTTATTATTAAGATCAATATTAATAGATAAGAAAATTCTTATATATTCGTACAATAAATACTCAAAGGATAAGATGGATTATTTATATACTAAAAATATTCTAATAACTGGCGGTGCAGGATTTCTAGGTTCAAATTTAGTCGACCTAATAAAAGAGAAAGTATCTGATCATTCTCAGATAAAGATACCAAGAAGCAAAGAATTAGATTTGAGAAATTGGAATAATTGTCTAAAAGTGTTGGATGATGTTGACATAGTAATCCATTTAGCTGCAAAAGTTGGTGGAATTGGATATAATCAAACTCACCCAGCAGAACTTTTTTATGATAATGCAATAATGGGGATCCAATTGCTCGAGGCCGCAAGAAGAAAGAACATCGAAAAATTTGTTATTGTTGGAACAGTTTGTGCATATCCTAAGTTTACTCCTGTTCCTTTTAGGGAAGATGAGATATGGAATGGGTACCCTGAAGAAACAAACGCCCCATATGGCCTTGCAAAAAAGATGTTATTAGTTCAATCTCAAGCATATAGGGAGCAATATGGATTTAATTCTATTTATTTAATACCTGTGAATCTTTATGGACCTGGTGATAATTTTAATCCAAAAAGTTCACACGTGATTCCCGCCTTAATTAAAAAGTTTGTCGATGCAAAAAGTAATGGGGAAAAAGAAGTTGAAATCTGGGGAACTGGAAAAGCTTCTAGAGAGTTTATCTATGTAGGGGATGCAGCAAGAGCTATTTTATTGGCTACCGAAAAATATAATTATAAAGATCCAATCAACATAGGGTCTGGCAAAGAGATAACTATCAAAGAATTAGTTGCACTAATTAGTGAAGAAGTTGGATATAATGACAAAATAATATGGGATAAGAATAAGCCTGATGGTCAGCCAAGAAGATGCTTAAATATCGATAAGGCTAAGAAAGATTTTGGTTTTGAAGCTAAAGTACCGATTGGAGAAGGAATCAAAAGAACAGTTGATTGGTATATTAAAAATTATTATTAATTTAAAATTAATTCTAGCGGAGGAATACAATGATAAGAAAAGTCATGTCCAAAATTAGCAGAGGAAGATACAAAAAGACTAAAATCTTTTTTAAAAAACTTATATTAAATATCCAAGGGAAAAAATATCCTCCTCATTTTAAATTACTCCCCCCTAATTTAGTGGAGCTCAATGATATAGAGGATCTAAAGAAAATATTTGGATGGGAAAATAATCCAATCCTTGATGATTCAATTATTTATGGCGTTGAATCAGACGTTGATAAAAACAATCGACGTGTTATAGATGCACAAACTCTCGGGACTATAATGTGCAATGTGAATCCTGAAGTGGCTTTAGAGATTGGCACTGCCACGGGACACGGAACTGCCTTAATGGCTATAAATGCACCCAAAAGTCGTATTTTTACAGTAAATATACTACCTGAAGATATCGTCTCTGGGGAAGGCGGAAACTTAGTTACTGAAGCTTTCGGTAAAGAGAAAATTGGAGAATACTACAGAGAACTTAAATTACAAAATATTTCTCAAATTTATGCAAACACTGCTATATGGGAACCAGATATTGGAAACATAGATATAGCATTCATTGATGGGTGCCACGACACTGAATTTGTATATAACGATACTGTAAAAGTATTGAGACACATGAAGCCTGGCTCCTTTATAATATGGCACGATTTCAATATGGATCAGGTTATGGATTACGGGTGGATTAATTCTGTGTGTAAAGGCGTTGAAAGATTGTTTGATGAAGGATATTTGAAAGAAAAAGTATTTCATGTAAAAAATTCTTGGATGGGAATTTATGGGGTGCCTTGAGTTGACTTTGATGAAAATATTAATTATTTAAAAAAGAATTATTGAATATTCGATTTCGGAGGTGTCTATGTACATTGTAAAAATATCTACTTCATTTTCAGATTTTCCTTTATTGCGCCAGACCCCAAATGAAAAAGGAATTTGGGATAATGTCCAATTTTTTATTAATGATGATTCAATAAAAGAATCTGACTATTGGATAGTATATAATGGATTAATAAAAGAAGAAAAAGCTTTTTGTCCTAAAGATAATGTCATTCTAATAACCGGCGAACCTCCAACTATAGCAAATTACAATATAAAATTTATAAAACAATTTAACAGAATTATTACTTGTCATCGTGATATGCAGCATAAAAACAAAATATATTGGCAACAAGCACTTCCATGGCATATAGGGCAACGAATAACCGAATTTATCGATTTTAATAATTGTAAAATTGAAATCACTAAAAACTATGATCAACTAAAAAATAAAAATATTGAATCAAAGGATAAAACAAAAATATGTTCCGTTATTTCATCTAATAAAAATTTTATTCAAGGTCACAGAGATAGAAATCAATTCGTTGAGATATTAAAAAATCATTTTGAAGATAAAATAGATATTTATGGTAGGGGGTTTAAAGAGATTGAAGATAAATGGGACGCGATCGCACCTTATAAATATCACATTGTAATAGAAAATAGTTCTTTTAATGATTACTGGACAGAGAAATTAGCTGATGCGTTTTTGGCAGAAGCGTATCCAATATACTATGGGGCAGAGAATATTGATTCATATTTTTCTAAAAATTCGTTAACTAAAATAGATATCCATAGTCCAGAAAAAGCAATAAAAATAATCGAAAAAGTAATACAAGAAGATCATTATAATAAATATAAAAACGAAATTAGAGAAAGTAAACAAAAAATATTAGACGAATACAATTTATTTCCCACAATAGTGTCAAAGCTAATTGTTCAAGATATTGATAAGAAACATAATAAATCCAAAATAATACTTAAACCTGAAATTTACTTTAGAGTAAGTATGATAAAAAGATTGATAAAAATAATTTTACCTCCACCTTTGTACAATATTATAAAAACTAATCTCAAAAAATTAAGGCACAAAGATAATTCAAGTAACGAAGAGGGGAATAATAAAAATAATAATAGTATCCAAAGATGAAAATTATTATTAATACTATTGATTTCATAATGTGAATGCAGTGATAATAATATTATATCAAAATATATATTATTATTTCATATAGAATACCACTATAATCCAGATGAGAAATATGATGAAAATACTAATTGGGTATCCGTATTCAAATTACGAAGAAGAAGAAAAAAAAGAGCAATATCTCAAAATATTAAAAAAGGCGGGATTAAAAGTAGATGGATTCTGTTTAACATTAGATCCTCCTAACAGAAATTTAACATGGAAAGAATTAGATGCCAAGTGGAGAAGAGGAGATAAAAAGCTTTTATCTATGTATAAAGAATTGATAAAAGAACTAGATGGATATGATGTTTTGTTGAATTCCGTGGGGATAAATCTTCATCCAGAATTTGTAAGTAAGTTACCTGTTTTTTCAGTATTTGGATGTTTTAATGATCCTGAAGCATCAGAGTTATTATCTAAACCTGTGGCATGGGCATATGATTTATGCATGGTTGGAAATATTGCCGAAGTAGATAGTTACTATAGTTGGGGTGCAAAGGAAGCAAGATATTGGCCCATAGGATTCAAAGAAGAAGATTATGACCCCGGACTCTCTGAAAAAAAAATATTGAATGGAAAAAGAGATATTGATATATCTCTAATTTGCGATTACAATTATATAAGAAAAGAAAGATTGGATAGATTCAGTTCAGCTTTTCCCAATGGGGCTTATTATGGTAAAGGTTGGCCAAATGGATATATACCTCATAACTTGAAAGTGCCCCTTTACCAAAGAACTAAAATAGGAATTAATTTTCACTTATCTACTGGCCCAATTAACTCTCGTACTTTTACAGTGCCTGCCAACGGGGCAATGTTGATTTGCGATAATAAATCGTATTTAGGAAATATTTTTAAATTAAATAAAGAGGCGGTTGGTTTTGAAACTGTAGAAGAAGCTATTGAATTATGTCAATATTATTTAGAAAATGATAAAGACCGTCGAAAAATAGCTTTAGCAGGATGGAAAAGAACATTAAAAGAGTATAATCAAATAGAAGTTTTTAAAATAATGATTAAATACGCCAAAGGAATTATGTCTAAAGTAGAAAAAAATGATCATAATATTATAGAATTTATAAATGACAAAAAAATAAATAGATTTAGTTCATTGTATGAAATTTTAGAAAAATCAGATAGAAATATTAATAGAATTAAGGGAAAGATAAAAAAGTTAATATAGACAATTCAGAGTGGCAAGAATGAGTTTTAGAATAAATGATTTACATTCAAATATAAAAAATACCCATACTTATAATTTATTAAGGCATAGTGGGAATTATTTTTTTGCAGACGTTGCTATAAAGGCTATAGGATTCGTTTCTATTCCAATATTCACTAGGCTTTTGATAGAAGAAGAGTATGGGATAATGTCAGTTTTTTATGCATACGTTCCAATTTTTGTTGCCCTATTATCATTAAGTACATATAATTCCGTATCTAGATATTATTATGAAAATAAAGATGATTTTAAAGAATTTCTAGGAACTAATCTGATTTTATTAGGAATTATTATATCTATCACAACTTCTATTTTTTTAATTTTTAGGGAAAAAATATATGGTCTGTTAAATATTCCATATCCGTTACCTTTATTGATTGTTTTTGTTAGTATATTTAGTATTATTTATTCTATTTATCTCCAGACTTTATATCCACAAAGGCAAAGTAAAAAAGTTGCGATAACGAGTATTTCTTATAGTTATACTGGGCTTATAATAGGAATTTTTCTAACATTAATACTCCTTGAGAATCGATACATGGGAAGGATTATTGGATCTGTAGTAACTGGATTGGTATTCTCAGTATATTTTTTCTATGTATTATCGTCTAAAATAAATTTATCATTTAGAAAAAAACATATTATATACATCTTTTCTTATACATTACCTTTGCTTGTTTCAAGCTTGAGTGATCAGATTTTAAGTCAATTTGATAGGATAATGATAAACAGCATTATAGATTCAAAAGCTGCTGGATTCTATAGTATTGGGTATAATATTGGAATGCTGACTTTATTGGCAATAAGTGCTGTTCAGCTGTCAATTGGCCCAGATTTTTTTAGGCATATGAAAGATAGTAATTTCCAAAAATTGGATAAGCTCGTTGACAGAATGTTCTCTTTTGTTTTTATTTTTGGGTTAGGGCTTATTATCTTTGGTGAAAATATTTTGTTCTTTTTATCCGATCCTAAATTTTATGCAGGGGCAGTAGTAATCCCGCCGGTAGTCGCTGGCTACATATTCTATGGATTATTTGCTTATTATTCGAGCTATATAGCATATATTAAAAAAAATATATATCTGACGATTACAACTCTTATCGCAGGCTTAACTAATATAATATTAAACATTATTTACATACCTAAATTTGGATTTGTTGCGGCGGCGTATACAACTCTTGTCTCATACTTTTTATTATTTTTTACCTTGTGGTTAATCGAGAAATACCTACTTAAGCTAAAAATTACATCTATTATAATTTTTATTAAAAAATTGTTTTTGTTCTATGCGATGTTAGGATTGTTCTACTTTTTAATTTCGATACCTAACTTTGAAGTTATACCGACCATACTAATTAAAACAATAATATTAATCTTATTTATCCCACTAATATTACGAAAAGAGATAAAGATTATTATCAATTAAAATTGCATAGAGAGTATGGGGAATCTAATTTTTGTACATTGAAGATATGCCAAAAATAAACTGCCCATATACCTTTTCTGCCGTATATTTATTATTTAAAAAGGCTATTGCTTTTTCTATTTTGTTATTTGCTTCTATTTTATTAGATCTTATTAAGTTAATTTGTTCAATTAATTTATTCTTTTCAAGTCCCCCATAAAAAATAGAATCTGGACAGTCCTTAAAATATAAACTAGAAACGACCGGTAACTTATATTTGAATGCTTCTAATATTACATTGGGCAATCCTTCAGTTTTCGATGTAGAAATCAATAAGTCTGAGTCTTGATAGTACGAATATATATTAGAATGTGGAACTCTACCACAAAATTCTATATTACCTATCTTTTCTTTTCGATCTAATCCGACAATATAAAATTTATCTTCTTTCAATTCATTTGCTATCTCGAATAACAACGCTATGTTCTTTACTGGATCATCACGTCCAATCCAAAGTATCTTTAATTTTCTAAATGATGATTTTTCCGATGAAGAATACATTCTTATCTAATCCCCATTTTTCTTTTAGAATTTCTCTTTGCTCTTCTTTTTGATAGAAAATAACATCTGAACGTAATATAGAAAATTGTCCCAATTTCATTAATAATCCTTTTTGTTTCTCTAAATCCATATCACTTGCAATATAATGGACTACTTTTTTCCTCTTTAGTCTTGCAGCTAACAAAATAACAAAATCAATAGGGCCTAAACATGTTGAGATAAATATTTTTTCTTCTATTCTAATTAATAGAAAAAATAATCTTAATAGTGCAACTTTTCCATGAGATCTTAATTTATAAAATTTTAAATCTAATTTTTCTAAATCTGGATGATTTTCATATGCGATTAAACTGACTTTTTCTTCCTTTGAAATTAAAAGTGAGATTAAATCTCTTATTACTACTTCTGCTCCAGCTTCTTTATGGATGTCGGGCATTATGAACAAGTATTTGCACTTCATCTGAATATTATTTGTTAGGCTCCTTAAAAGAATTTTGAATTAGCTCTTCAAATTCATCTACTATTTTCTCAATAGAGTGATTATCTTTAACATATTTTCTACCATTTAATCCAAATTCTTTTCTCAAATTTTTGTTTTCAATTATTTTAGTTAAGTCTTCAATCATTTTACTATAACTCTTTGAATGGTAACCCAATTTGTACTTGCAGATGACTTCGTCTGGGTCAACATTTAAACTCACAACAGGATTGCCATAGCTCCACGCCTCTAAAAAAGTGTTTGGGAAACCTTCAAACTTTGAGGCATTAACAAGAATAATATCTTTCTTGTATAATTCCAATATCTTTTCTCTTAGTAAAAAATCACAAAACGTTAGATTTTGTATTCCGCTAGCTTTCTCTTTTAAAGAGTTATAATATCCTTTTTCGTTGCATGGTCCTATGATATAAAATTTAGTGTCTTTAATCGTGTTAGCCAATTCAATAAATATCTCGGGTTGTTTATATTCAAGTATTGAACCAACAAACAATACTAGTGGATTATCTTTCTTAGAAGAGATTTCTTTTGGTATATCCATCAAATTTTTTATAACTACTGCTTCTTTACCAAATAATTCTTTAGCCTTTTCTTTCTGAAAAGAATTCTGAACTATAAAGATGTGTGAAAGTTTTGAGCTTAACCTGTAGTTAATTCTAGAAACTAACCCTATATTACTCAAACCTTCTTTCTGAAAATGAGTATCACTTCCAGCGGCAAAAATAAACTTTTTTCTTTTTAATTTACAGAATAATCCAATAATAAATGTAAGGTTATGTGGAGTTCTTCTATAATAAACATCAGCGTTAATTTTTGATAAAAGCCTCCAAAAATAAATTGGCTCTAAAAATTTACTAATTAAGCCCTTATTGTATGAAAAAAATCCTTTGTATATTTCTAAATCGTCAATAACGGTATAGCCATCTTGTCCATAATCCCCAACTATGAAAGAGACCTTATTTTCTCTTTTCAAAAGTTCCTTTGTCAATAAAGTTTCTTGAAGTTCCGATCCGCCTGCAGAATTATGATTCTCTTTGGATAGATAGGGATATGCCTGCCTTGAAATAAAGCAAATTTTGAAGCTCTTACTCATTGAATTTATTTCATTATTTTAATTAATAACATTAATCATTAGGCCAAGATAGTAACAAAAGTCTTTTATTAAGAATATCCTAACTGTTATTTATGTGTGGAATCAACGGCTTTAACTTTGATGACAATAAATTAATCGAAAAGATGAATAAACTTCTAAATCACAGAGGTCCCGATTCACACGATAAATTTATCGATTCAAATGTTTCTCTTGGGCAAACTAGGTTATCCATTATAGATTTATCTTCAGCAGGAACACAGCCAATGCCAAATGAAGATGAAAGCATATGGATAGTCTACAATGGAGAGGTATACAACTTTAAAGAGCTGAAAAAGAATCTTAAAGGAAAACATAAGTTCAGATCAGAAACAGATACAGAAGTTTTAATACATCTCTACGAAGAGTATGGAAAAGAAATGATCCCAATGTTAAATGGGATGTTTGCTTTTTGCTTGTATGATTCTAATAAAAAACAATTAATTTTAGCAAGGGATAGAACAGGCGTAAAACCCCTCTACTATTATTTTGACGGGGAGAAATTTATTTTCAGCTCGGAAATTAAAGCAATACTAGCACACGGCATGCCTAGGAATATTAACAAAGACTCACTTGCATTTTACCTGATGTTTGGATATACTCTGGGCGAGTCTCTAATTGACGGAATTAAAGAACTTGAGCCAGCATCGTATATGATTTTTGATTTAGAGAAAAAAACTATTGAGCAAGGAAAATATTGGAGCCTTAAGGAAAAAGAAATTAAAGCAGATATCAATTCAATTGAAGATTTGCTCAAAGACTCGGTAAAAAGAAGGTTAATAGCAGATGTCCCCGTTGGAGCTTATCTTTCCGGTGGCATAGATTCAAGCCTCATTACGGCTTTATCCAGGTCATATATCGATGAATACCATACTTTTTCTGTAGGATTTGATGAAGGAGTTTATTCGGAGTTACCTTTTGCAAAGATAGTTTCAGAACATCTCGATACAATTCATCACGAGATAACAGTTACTGCAGAAGATGCAATTAAGAACATAGAAAAAATTGCTTGGCATTATGATGACCCCATAGCCGAAGGGGGAACAATACCTAATTACTTTATTTCTAAACTTGCAAAAAAATATGTTACAGTTGCTCTCGCTGGTGAAGGGGGCGATGAAGTCTTTGGGGGATACAGGTGGTACAAATACCAGCCGAATATCCTAAATTATTCAAAATACGTCCCATTCCCAATTCCCGAAATAGGTAAGTCTTTCACAAGAAAGAAAATAAGAATGTTAAATAGCGCGAGAAATGGGATAGAAGACCTACAGTCGATAACCCAAAGCTGGCTTTCCCCGACAGAAATAAGAGATATCTACAGATTTGATTACAAAGATCCTAAAAAACTATTCAAGGAAAGATCAAATAGTAACTTCAAAAGCATTCTCAACAGGATGCAATACATTGACATAAATACACTTTTGCAATCTTACAACAGAAAAGCTGATAGGATGACGATGGCATTCGCTGTTGAAGAGAGAGTTCCATTTCAAGATTACAGACTATTAGAAGCCTCTTTTTCACTTCCTGAAAATCTTAGAATAAATGGCGGAAATGAAAAATATGTTCTAAAGAAGATTGGCCAGAAATATTTGCCAAAGGAAACAATAGACCGAGAAAAGAGGGGGTATGGAGTTCCAATCTCTCACTGGATTGAAACACTGTTAAAAGAAGATATGGAAAATAGGCTGGATTCATCTTTACTTGTGGAGGACAAAATATTTGAAAAAGATCTAAGAAAAAAGGTCAAATATCATCACAACAGTTACTGGGGACTATACTCATTGGAAATATGGTATAAAAATTACATTATAACTCAAAATTAGTCTTTTTGAAATATTCTATTGTCTTATCTAATCCCTTATCAAAAGAATAGCTAGGCGCGTAATCAATAAGATTTTTTGCCAAAGAAATATCTGCCAATGAATCTTTTACATCTCCTTCTCTTCGTTCTCTATAAATAATTTCAACTTCTTTTCCAAGTATTTTCATTATTTTCAAAGCTAATTCATTTATGGAAATTCTTTTTCCTCCAGCAATATTCAAGATCTTTCCATCAGATTTTTTGGATACGCATGATAGTAAATTTGCATTAACGACATCTTCTACAAATGTAAAATCTCTTGTCTGCTCGCCATCACCATAGATTTCAATGGGATTTCCCCTAATGGTAGAGGAAATGAACTTTGGTACAACGGCAGCATACTCTGATTTTGGGTTCTGTCTTGGGCCATATACATTGAAGTATCGTAATGAAGTTGTCCTTAGTCCATAAGCTTCATAAAATATTCTACAATAATGCTCACCGCATAGCTTTGTGACGGCGTAAGGTGAAAGTGGTGAAGGACACATAGTTTCTATTTTGGGAAGAGTTGGTGTGTCACCATAGACTGAAGAAGAAGATGCAAAAATTACTTTCTCGACATTACAATCTCTTGCCGCAACTAGTACATTCAAAGTACCATCAATGTTTGCCTTGTTAGATAATATCGGATTTTTTATACTTCTTGGAACGCTTGGAATGGCTCCCTGATGAAGCACATAATCAACATCCAAAAAATTTTCTTGTAAGAGCTTTAAGTCAGAAATAGATCCTTTAATAAAAGTAATAAGTTTTTTTTCGACTAACTCGAATATATTTTCAAAATAGCCTGTCGACAGATCATCGATTACTATAATCTCATTGTCTTTGTATAGACTATGGGTCAAATTTGAACCTATAAACCCAGATCCACCAGTGATTAAAATTTTCTTTCCATTAATCAATATATCACTTATTACTATTTAGTTTATATTTTTTAGCTCTTCCTTCAATTCCGTTGTATCCATAGTTGACTTCAATATCCGCTAAATTAGCTTCATTAAACCATTTTTTGACATTATCAATAGTTTCTGGATTATCATGTGCTGGCGACAACATATCAAAGGTATCAAGAACTGCCCATTCTTTTAGCAAATTCTCTGAAAGATTGTATCTACCTCGATAATCTGCAATTAGAAGCGCCCAATTAATATTCTTCCCAATATATGGTATTTTATTAATGAATTTAGATATGGGCCACATGAATTCAACATAATTCTTACATCTAGTATAAAGCTTGTCAGGATTCATTCTTTTTGTGATTGGTCTAATCCAATATTTGGTATTGAATAATTTTCGAATACCTTTATTAGCGTAAATATCTACTACTACACTTCCCCCGGATTTTAAGTATTTAGGAAGCTCCATAAAACTCTTTTTTGGATTCGGCGTATGTTGGATTACCCCTATACATAAAACTTTATCAAAATAGCCATATTTAACTGGAAGATTATAAATATCTCCTTGGGCAATAATAACATTATCTTTTTGTCCATTAAATTTGTAATTTGAATCTACGGCCTGACTATAATCAATTGAAACAATTATGGCCCCAGTTGAAGCTGCTTGTTCTGTAAATCTGCCTCCTCCACTACCCACTTCAAGTATCATTTGGCCAGACATGGCTCTCGGCCATTTTGTTTCTTCAAAAAATCTCTTTTCAGAAATATTGACTCCTGTATAACTATCGTATTGGGTATGGGCATGGAGTTTCCATTCTAAACCAAATCCTTCAGCATAATTCTTTAATGGGACAAATCTTGGGATATAATTGATAATCTCATAAGATTTATTGCATATAGAACAGCTTAAAGAACCCTTTTCTATTAGATTGTTAGTTTCTTTCTCAATTACATCAATAAAAAGATCGTTCTTACAAGAAGGGCAAGCAAGGTATTTGAGATGTTCTCTTTTCATTTATACACCTAATTACTTAATAGCCAGCACCAACACCCTTGTAAGTAAAACCTAATTTTTCTGCCTTTTCTTTATCATAAATTCTTCTACCATCAATTATTATAGGAAGTTTCATTATTTTCCTCACTTTTGATAAATCAAGATCTTTGAATACCTGGTGAGAAGTCATAAGAACAAGTGCATCAGCATTGTTTAGAGCAGTATATGTGTCGTGCTCGACTTTAACACCGAATGATTTAATGAAATCATCTTCAACAAATGGATCGACAACAGTAACATCTGCCTTCGATTTTAATAGTTCTTGGACAAGATGTTCTACCGGTGTTTCTCTCGCATCGCCAACATTCTCTTTATAGGAAAATCCCAATACCACAATCTTGGAGTTCTTCACAGGCTTTTCCATGTCATTTAGACTGTCCCTCAACAATCCAAATATGTGATGTGGCATCTGATCATTAATTGCTCTTCCCGCAGTAATAACTTTTGAATGGTATCCCAATCCTCTTGCCTTTGCAACAAGGTAGTATGGATCAACAGGCAAACAGTGACCACCAACGCCTGCACCTGGATAGTAAACGTTAAAGTTCCACTTTGTGCTTGCAGCTTTTATGACATCCATGATGTCAATTCCCATCCTCTCAAAAATCAGAGATAACTCATTCATGAGTGCAATGTTTAGATCTCTCTGAATATTCTCAATTACCTTAGCAGCTTCTGCCGTCTTGATGTCTCTTACTTTGGTAACACCAGCTTTGATTACATGGGCATAAAGATCTTTTGTAATCTCTCCCCAATCATCATTAATCCCGCCAACAATCCTTTTTACATTCTCAATTGTGTGGTCAGAGTCACCTGGATTATATCGTTCGGGGCAATATGCAAGACCAAAGTCAACTCCTGCTTTTAGCCCAGTTGACTCTAAAATTGGCTGCAAGACTTCCTCAGTAACTCCTGGATAAACAGTTGATTCTAAAATAATAAGCTGACCTCTCTTTAATCCTTCCTTTACTTCTTCCCCAGCAGACTCAACATAAGATAGATCAGGTTCCTTGTCTTTTGTAATGGGGGTTGGCACGATTAAAATGGCAACATCACTTCTTGAAACGGCGTCCTTTGTATCAGAAGTAGCATATAATTTTTTTAAAGAAACAACTTTTTTTAACCTCTCATCAAGTCCAAGCTCACCGAGGTGGGAGATCCCCTTGTTAACTTTTTCAACTACTCCCTTTTTCTTGTCAACACCGATGACATTAAATCCTTTCTCGGCGAAAAAAATAGCCGTTGGAAGGCCAACATATCCAAGGCCAATAATACAGAGTGTAGCATCTTTATTCTTGATTTTATCCTTTAGCATCAAGCCACCTTTGAAAATATCTGTTCCCATATTTTGCTTGCATTCTCAACAGAATGAATATTTCTTACTTTTAATGATTCTTCTTTCATTTTCTTATAAACTTTCTTGTCCGTTAGAATCTTTATTATTTTGAATTTATAACTAAGAATCTCATTGAATTTCTCAACTAAAAAGCCATTTAGGCCGTCTTCAATTATATCTCCTATATCCCCAACATCACTCGATACAACAGGCACTCCGCATGCCATGGCTTCAATAATTACTGAAGGCATGCCCTCTGATTCTGAAGTGAGCAATAAAACTTTTGTTTTATTTAAAAGTACTTTAATATCGTCTCTAAATCCAAGAAACTCAACATTGTTCTCTAGATTAAGTTCTTTAACTAACGATTTAGACCTATCAATATCTTCTCCATCACCTATTATCGCAACTTTAAGTTTTGGAATCTCTTTTACAACTTCAGAAATTACTTTAAAGAAAATATCAAGCCTTTTGACATATGTCAATCTCCCAATAAATGCGATATCATATTCCTTCTTAAAAGAGCTATCCGGACCATACTCATTCATATTGATTACATTTGGGAGAATAAATATTCTCTCTTCACTAACCCCATTTTCGACTAGGATTCTTTTGCTCTTTTCCCCCGTTACAGTGATAAAATCTGAATTTTTTAGAATCTTAAGATAGAATCTCCCCATAAAAGAAGCATTTAGATGATACAATAAATCTCCAATTATAGAAATACAACATTTAGCGCCAATAACTCTAGAAACATAATATCCTATTATCCCGTGTGGAACTAGATAATAACTTATTACAAGCTTGGCCTTGTATTTTCTGCCAAGCACTATTCCCTTAAAAAATCTAAAAAAATCCCTTAAAATCTTGGTATTGAGTATATCTGCGTAGATAACTTTTCTTATCTTTGGCCCCTTTCCACCACGTAGAATAATAATGTTTTTGATGGAAGGGATTGCATAAATTGGCTCTAGCTTCATTGAAAGCTTTAAGTCGCTCATCTTCCCAAAGATTAGAATATTCAAATAATCACTTGGATTAAATTAAGAGAAAACTGTTTTTATCTTTAACTAAGATATAGTATTTGGATTCTCTTTTTCAATAAAGATTCTAAACCACAATATTAACATGACGATGTTCCATAGGTAGTTATAATACCATCTAAGTTTTGGATTTGGCTTTGAAGTTAGTATTTTAGAAATAATTTCCTTATTTATCCCGATTTGATCCAGTATCTTCTCATCTATAATACCTTCAGCATACTCCTTCAAATCTTTTCTAAACTGGTAATAAGGATTTACGGCAAATCCCCACTTCGGCTTTGTAAAGACCTCTTTAGGGAGGGTGTCTTTCATGGCGAGCCTCAAAGCATATTTTGTGGTTCCGCCTTGTAATTTATACTCTCTAGGCATTGAAAATGCTAGCTCAATAAGTCTTTTGTCAAGTAACGGTGCTCTAGACTCCAATGAATTTGCCATAGTCATCCTATCCTCAATATGGAGGAGATGATAGGGTAATTTAGTTTCAAACTCGGCATAGAGCTTCTGATTTATAATATTAAGATTATTTGAAAAGTAAGGTGAGAAGAGCTTTTCAAGATCTTCTGTACTTTCTAGCATTTTTCCTTTATAGAAATTTCCTTTAGTTTCATCAGTAATATTAAGAGCACCCCTAAGAAGAAGATAGTATCGTGTGACATCCTTAAGCTGAGATACAGCGTTTACCCTTCTAAAAAACTCGTGATAATTAAGTCCAGCCTTAAACGGGATGCCATTTATATAATTGAATAGCCCTTTAGAGGAAACAAACTTCGGCAGAAACTTTCCATATCTTAGATTTTTCTCCATGTAAAGGTCTCTAGTATAACCTGCAAAGAGCTCATCTCCCCCCATCCCAGAAAGAATTACCTTGGCATGCTTTCTAGCCGCCTTAGATACAAGATAGCTCTGTAGCATCCCTATAGATGGCTGCTCGGAGTGGTATACCGCCTCAGGCATCACTTTCAAAAGATCATTTTCAACCATTATCTCACGGTGCTCAGTTTCAAAGTAGTCGCTAACGACCCTTGCAGATTCTAGCTCATCTGTGGGCTCCCCAAATCCAACAGTGTAAGTTTTTATCTTTTGAAACTGTGAGGCCACACCAACTACCGAACTTGAGTCAATACCGCCTGAAAGGAATATCCCAACAGGAACATCTGACATTGTGAGTCTTCTTCTAACAGCATCGGTAAATATTTCTCTAATCTGCTTCACATAGTAATCAATTGGCTTTTCGTCTTCTATCACTTCAAGCTTCCAGTGCCTTTTGATAGAAATATTCCCATTTTGAAAAATTAGTGTGTGGCCTGGCAGAAGCTTCTTCACATTTTTGAAAAGTGTCCGCTCGTAAGGAATAAACTGGAGATTTAAGAGGTAATTGAGGGAAACGCCGTCAAGCTCAACTTTTAATTTAGTATAATTTAAGAGAGATTTAATCTCAGATGCAAATAGGAGCATGCCATTATCAAAAAAGTAATGTAAGGGTTTCTTGCCAGCTGGGTCAATTGAAAGCACAGCCTTCTTTTTGACTGTATCCCAGATAGCAAATGAAAACATCCCAAGTAGTTTTTTTGGAAAATCTTCACCATACTCTTCATAAAGATGGACCAAAACTTCTGTGTCACAGTTTGAATAAAATCTGTGTCCTTTTTTTTCAAGCTCATCTTTAAGCTCAGGAAAGTTATAGATTGCACCATTGAAAACAACAAAGACTGTTTCATCTTCGTTATGCATCGGCTGATGGCCGCCTGAAACATCTATAATAGAAAGTCTTCGATTCCCGATAGAAACATCCTTATCGGTAAAGACCCCAAAATCATCTGGGCCCCTATGATAAATAGAATCAAGCATCTTCTTTATTAGCTCTTTATCATCAAATCCGAAAAATCCAGCGATGCCACACATTAGAAATCAAGATAGTAATATAAATGAAATTTAAAAGAATATCCATTGAGGAGAGTAACATAAGACTAAGGATAATTTTATTTATAAAATCCATAAATAAAGTTAATAGGAGAAATGATTTTGACTAAGATCCTAATTGATATAGGCCATCCGGCACATGTTCATTTCTTTAAGAATTTCATCTGGGAAATGGAAAAAAGAGGCCATGAATTCTTAATCACCGCAAGAAGAAAAGAAAGCGCCTTTGAATTACTTAATTACTATGGGTTTGAGTTTATAGATCTGGGCGTAAATAAGAAAGGTCTATTTAACAAAGCTTTAGGTTTAGCCTCTAATGATCTAAAACTATTAAAAATCTCTAGAAAATTTAAGCCGGACGTCTTAACTGGTATTGGAAATCCTTACATAGCTCAAGTTTCAAAGCTTTTAGGATCAAAGTCAGTTCTTTTCACAGATACTGAGCACGCATCACTTATAAACAAACTGTCGGTGCCGTTTTCTACATTTGTTTTAACACCGTCATGTTTCTTAAAGGATTTGGGGGATAAACAGGTGCGATACGATGGCTACCATGAGCTGGCATATCTACATCCTAAATGGTTTAAAGAGGAAAAGGGATTTTTAAAGGAATTGGATATTAAGAAGAATGAGAAATATTTTATTTTAAGGTCTGTTTCTTGGCAGGCAAGCCATGACGTTGGATATAACGGAATATCTAAAGATGATATGAAAAAAATAATTGACTTACTAAAAGATGAAGGAAGAGTTTTCTTAAGTTCTGAATATGAGAATAAGACGTTCGAAGAATATACAATAAAGGCGCACCCTGCTAAAATTCATACTTTAATGGCACATTCTTCTCTTTACTTCGGGGAAGGGGCAACTATGGCTTCTGAATCCGCAATTCTAGGGGTTCCAAGTTTTTACATATCGCCCCTTCTGGGAACTATGGGAAATTTTGAAGAATTAGAAAAAAAGCATGGATTACTCTATTCATATAAAGATGTAAGTTTGGGCATGCTCCACATAACTCAATTGATTGAAAATGGTAAACTTGCAGAATGGAAACAGAAAAGAGAGAGATTGCTAAAAGAAAAAATAGATGTCACTTCATTTATGATTGAATTCTTTGAAGAACGATTAAATGATTAGAAATCTGGTATCTTTGGCATGTTTCTCTTGTGATCACTTTTTTTGATTAGCTCTTCAATTTTTGTTTTGACGCTATCGCTCACAGTTTTTCCCTCAATGAAATTGTCGATCTCTTGATAAGTTATCCCTAATTCCCCTTCATCTGTCTGACCTTTCCATAGCCCTGCAGAAGGCGGCTTATCGATAA